>JAGMAI010000123.1 GCA_023130895.1 Thermoplasmata archaeon | reverse complement strand
GAAACAGAAACGTTTAATATCAGACCTTGGTTCTATTTCGTTCCGCGAGGATTGGATTCGATGACTACCGCCCATGACGTTCCCGCAGAGCACCTGATAGAGAAGGTCGCTGCACAGTTCAAGAAAGAGGCCAAGGTCCAGCCGCCCGAGTGGAGCGCGTTCGCGAAGACGGGAGTCCACAAGGAGAAGAGCCCCGCCCAGGACGACTGGTGGTACACGAGGCTGGCGGCGGTGCTCAGGAAGGTCTACCTCGACGGGCCCATAGGGACCGAGAGGTTGGCGGCCCTCTTCGGCGGGAAGGAGGACAGGGGGGCAAAGCCCTCCAAGGCGAGGGCAGGAAGCGGCGCCGTGGCCAGGCACTGCTTGAAGCAGCTGGAGGAGCTCGGATACGTCTCCATCGTGGAGAAGAAGGGGAGGATCATCTCCCCCGCCGGGCAGAGTCTCCTGGACAACGCCTCGCACGATATCCTCAAGAAGATGGCAAAGGACGAACCTGAACTCACGAAGTACCTCTGAGGTCTGAGATGGAAGAAGACGAGGAACTTGAGGCCCTGAGAAAGAAGCGACTCGAACAGATCCAGATGGACCAGGAACAGAGGGTCTTCGAGCAGGAGCAGGCCGCGCAGATCGAGGGCCAGAGACAGGCGGTACTGAGGAAGATACTCACTCCCGAGGCCAGGGAGAGGATGGGCAGGGTCGCCCTCGCCTACCCGGACATCGCACGGGGAGTGGAGAACCAGCTGATAGCTCTCGTTCAGACGGGAAGGGTCAAGTCCGTCATAGATGATGTCGGGCTGAGAGAGATACTCAGGAAGGTCATGCCGAAGAAGAGAGAGATAAAGATTGAGAGGAGATGAGATGGCACGGAACAAGCCCCTCGGAAGGAAGCTCAGGCTGATGAAGGAGACGAAGAGAAACCGGAGGGTCCCCGCGTGGGTCATCCAGAGGACGAACAGAAGGTTCCTCCGCCACCCGAAGAGAAGGCTCTGGAGACGCGGACGCCTCAATAGGTGATCCCATGGCTGATGAAGAGGATGAGAGGATCATGACCATCCCGCTGAGGATGGTCATCAACGTTCCAAGGAAGAAGCGTGCTCCGAGGGCGATGAAGGCGATAAAGGAGTACGTGATGAAGCACATGAAGGCGGGCCCCGAGGATATCTGGATAGACGCCCGCGTGAACGAGGCCGTGTGGGCGCGGGGAATCCAGAAGCCGCCCACCAAGATACGGGTGAGGGTCATCAAGTTCGAGGACGGTCTCGTCGAGATTTCCCTTCCGGAGGGCTGAGGTCACCTTGATCAGCAAGCTCGATTTCACTGGCAATTCGTACGTGGGGGTCTTCAGCTCGGCGAGCGAGCGATACGTCTTGTGCAATCCCAGCGTTCCCGCCAAGATAGTGAGGAGGGCCTCGAAGTCGCTGGAGAGCGAAGCTGTTGTCACCACAATCGGCGGCTCGACGATCCTGGGCTCCCTGATACGTTCCAACTCGTACGGTTCCATAGTGACGAACTTCGTGAGCCGCAAGGAGCTGGATGACCTGAAGATGCTCAGGCCCGTGGAGATAGACCACAGGCTGAACGCCGTCGGCAACAACATCCTCTGCAACGACAACGGCGCGATGGTGCACCCCGGTTTCGGGAGGAATACGGTGAAGCTGCTCAAGGACGCGCTCCAGGTCCCCGTGGTCAGGGGCGTGATCGCCGGTCTCAAGACGGTAGGCTCGGTGGCGGTCGCGACCAACAAGGGCGTCCTATGCCACCCCGACGTCACGGAGGCGGAGAAAGGAGTTCTGGAGGATGTGCTCAAGGTCCCGGCGACGATAGCGACGGCAAACTACGGAACGACGTATATCGGGGCGTGTCTCGTGGCGAACAGCAAGGGGGCCGTAGTGGGCGCGGCGACGACGCCCATCGAGATCGGGAGGATAGAGGAAGGTCTGGTCCTATACTGAGCCTACAGAGAGAATACCCAGATGTTCATCTTCCCGCCAAGGTCGTCCCGCTCGAAAGAGACCTGATTCCCGACGCGGATGATCTGCTCCTCCGGGAAATGCCCGAGGAAGTCGTCCACCGGGCCGATTGACAGGGACAGCCCCCCGATGCGGTAGTGCATGGGCACGCACACCTTGGGACGCAGTTCCCTGGCCACTTTCGCGGCCTCCTTGTCCCCGATCGTGAAGACGCCCCCGACGGGGATGAAGAGCACGTCCACTTCCCTCATCTTGGCGAGCTTATCCTCGGGCGGTACGTGCCCGAGGTCCCCGAGATGGCAGAACTTGGTGCCGTCCAGGTCGATGAGGAAGGCGTTGTTCGTCCCCCTCTTCTCGCCACCGGACCTGTCGTGGAAGGTCCCGATGGAGCTTATCCTCGCTCCCTTGACCGTGCCGCTGAAGTCCGAGTCTATGACCTTGGGATTGCCCCGGACGATCCGGGCGCAATTGTGGTCCCAGTGGTCATGGGATATGAGCACGAGGTCTGCCATGACGTTCGGCTGCCTTATCCCTATGGATCTGCCGTCGTGAGGATCAGTCACGATGGTGATGTCATTCGAAATCTCGAAACACGAGTGTCCGTGCCACCGAATCTCCAACCCGATTCCCCCTTATGTCCTATGATTCAAAGACGGCCCCGCACATCGGGCACTCGAGCTCCTCCTCCCTGAGAGCGGTCTTGCAGTCGGGGCAGGCATACTGGACCGTCTTCCTCCTCGGACCTTCGGCGACGAGGACCGGACGTCTCGACGCAAAGGCGCCCTCCACGGCGACATTGCCGAAGATCACGATGAGAACAGCCCCCAAGACCATGGTAGCTCCTGCGAGCACCCTGTCAGCCACGAGGAAGAACGAGAGCATGTAGGTCGCTATCCCGGCGATCACGGCTATGACGGATGATATCACGACGGCATTGCTCCTCCTCTCGAGTCGGACAGGGGCCACGGTCTCGATCGACCTGCGGGTCCTCTGGCCTATGGGCTCTTCAGGAGCTGTCAGGAGGACGTCCGTTTCCACGGCGTCACGGGCGATCTTCGAAGGCTCTGCTTCCGATGAGCGTCTGGGCTCAGACCGGACCATCGGTTTGAGCGTCATGTTGAGCCGTTCCTCAAAGCCGCCGTCGATTGCGTCCGACAACTCCTCCTCGGAAGGTCCACTTCCTCCGATCAGAAAGCCGCAGGACTCGCATATGTTCCTGTTCGCGTCCGTCATCTCCCCGCAGTTCGGGCAGCGCATCAGATCAGCGATGTCGCCGAGGTCGCGTATGGAATTCACGGCATCCTCGAGCTCCTCTTCCTCTGGCATGGGCCTTTTCGCATTATCTTCTCTGACCATATAATCGTTTCGACATCGTTATCGAGGAACGAGCTAGATAATTTCATATAGTTCCTCTCACGATAGAGCGGGCGCCATGAAGGCTCTCGTCCTTTGCGTCGACAGAGACGACGACATCGGCGTAAAGGCCGGCATACCAGCACCAGTGATTGGGAAGGATGAAAACCTGGCGGCCGCAGTGAAGCTCGGCCTTGCGGACCCGGAGGATGCCGATGTCAACACGATTCTCTCAGCTGTCGCCATGTACAACGACCTGACCGAGAAGGGCATCTCGGCGGAGGTCGCGACGATATCCGGGGACAAGGACGTCGGTTACAAGTCGGACAGGGAGCTAACGAGGCAGCTCAACGAGGTCCTCGACGAGGTCCAGCCGAACTACGCCTACCTCGTGAGCGACGGTGCGGAGGACGAGCAGGTCTTCCCCATAATCGCGTCCAGGATCAAGGTCAACCACGTGAAGAGGGTGTATGTCAGGCAGAACCCGGAGATCGAGAGCGCCTACTACAGCGTCATCAAGGCGCTCAAGGACGACAAGATCAAGAAGAGATACGGCACACCCGTGGCTTATGTGCTCTTCATACTGGGTGTCCTCAACATCATCCCGTTCTTCTACGCTCTGTTCGTGAGCGGTGTGGAGATCATTCCCACCCTCCCCGCCCTTGCACCGGGGCTCATCGCTCTCGTTCTGAGCATCTACATGTTATCCAGAATCCACTTCGATGAGGGCTTCGTGAGGACGACCGCAACGAGGACGAGGGACGGCGTGCGCGACGTCAGGAGCTCCATCATGTCGGGCGACTTCACGGTGATCTTCAAAGGTGTCACGATAGTGATGATACTGATCGGCGTCATCATGGGCATCTCCTCCGCCACGGCGCCCGATGTCCAGGGCCCGTCACAGGCGATATTCCTGTTCTTCTTCACGGCCATATGGTGGTTCATACTGGCCATGTTCGTCTACGAGCTGGGCAGCGTCGTGGACGCCTACGCGAAGAGAAGGAAGTTCCCCGCCTCCTTCGTCCCGATAATGGTCTTCTGGCTCGTGATGAGCTTCCTCACTCTCATCTTCTTCGAGGCCATTCGCCTCATCGTCAGTGCGGTGGACCCGTACATGACGACCGTGATAACAGTGGAGATAGTGTTCGGGCTGGTCATCACGGTTCTGGGCTTGGCGATATACCGCATGATCGCGCCCAGGGTTCCTTCGGAGGACCTCTGGCGACACTAGGAAGGACGGGCATGGAATTCTCCCGCTGGGAAATCTACTACGACCAGATTCTGGCGGATTTCGGGTACAGCCGAGAGGAGGACGAGCGGGCGGCCCGGGTGCTCTCCGGACTGCTCGAGGGCAGGTCCTCGTCCGCAGACGATCTGCGGGCTATGATCGAGGGCAAGCTCGTGACGGTCGCTGGCGACGCGGAGTCGCTCGGGCGGGAGGTCGACAGCCTGGCGGGCGTTGTCATATCCGCGGACGAGGCGACATCCGTTCTGCTCGCCCACGACGTGGTCCCCGATGCCTTCACGACGGACCTGGACGGGAAGATCGAGGATCTTGTGCGGGCGAACCTGCAAGGGGCGGTGGCCATAATCCACGCCCACGGGGACAACATAGACGCGCTGCAGGAGCACGTGGGCAAGTTCGAGGGACAGGTCATCGGAACGACCCAGGCCGAACCGTTGGGCGGGATACTCGACTTCGGCGGCTTCACGGACGGGGACAGGGCCGTGTTCATAGCCGACCACTTCGGCGCGGAGGAGATAAGGCTCGCGGGCTTCGACTTCGAGAACCCGCGGAGGAAGGACAAGGACCTGAAGGTCAAGGCGAGAAAGCTGGACTGGGCCTACCTACTCATCCAGAGCCTCGACAACGAGAGGATCATCTTCCCATCATCTTGAAGCTGAGAACTGGTTTTCGCGCGGCTGCGACGTCGTCCACACGCTTGACGGATGCATTGTGGGGAGCGCTTCTCGTGATCTCGGGGTCCTCATTCACTATCTCCCGCATGACCTCGGCGAACCTGTCCAGCGTCTCCTTAGTCTCGCTCTCGGTGGGCTCTATCATCAGTGCCTCGTCCACGAGCTGCGGGAAGTAGGCGGTGGGCGGGTGGAAACCGAAGTCGATCAGGCGCTTGCAGACGTCCTTCGCCCTGACGCCCCTCTCCTTCAGACACGAGGCGCTCGCGACGAACTCGTGCTTCCTGAGCCCGTTGTAGGGGATATCCAGCACGCCCTCGAGCTTCGAGCTCAGGTAGTTCGAGTTGAGGACGGCCCGGTCCGATACCCGCTTGAGACCGTCCCCTCCCTGGAGCTTGATGTAGGCGTACGCCTTGAGAAGGACGGCGAAGTTCCCGAGGTAGGATCGCACCTTCCCGATGCTCTTCGGGCGGTCGTGCTCCAGATAGTAGCGCTCCCCGTCGTAGGCGACAACGGGCACGGGGAGGTATTCATCCAGCCTCTCGACGACGCCGATGGGACCCGCACCGGGTCCGCCTCCTCCGTGGGGCGTCGCGAACGTCTTGTGAAGGTTGAAGTGCACTATGTCGAACCTCATCCTGCCGGGGTTCGTGCGTCCCATAATCGCGTTGAGGTTCGCTCCGTCGTAGTACAGCACAGCCCCGGCGTCGTGCACTATCCTTGCGATCTCCAGGATGTCGCTCTCGAAGAGCCCCAGCGTGTTCGGGTTGGTTATCATGAACGCCGCGGTCTTCTCCCCGACGGCCTTCTCCAGAGCGGAGAGGTCCACGCGCCCCTCGCTGGACGGGATCTCTATCACGTCGAAGCCCATCATGGCGGCGCTCGCGGGGTTCGTGCCGTGCGCGGAATCGGGGAGGACCACCTGGGTCCTCTTCTCCCCGTTGTCCTCGTGGTGGGCGCGTGCGATGAGGAGTCCCGTGAACTCGCCCTGGGCGCCGGCTGCGGGCTGCAGGGTCACGGAATGCACACCGCCGAGCGTGGCGAGCATGCCCTGGAGCTCGTACAGGATCTGAAGGGCGCCCTGGACCGTGGACCAGTCCTGCTCGGGATGCAGGAACTTGGCCTTGGGCGAGGAGGCCACCCGCTCGAGTATCTTGGGCGTGTGCTTCATCGTGCACGACCCCAGCGGGTAGAACCCTGTGTCGACGCCGAAGTTCATCTGGCTGAGCCTGAAGTAGTGACGCGTGACCTGGGACTCGCGCAGGTTGGGTATCCTCAGCTCATCCCTCAGCAGAGGTTGCGGCAGCTCGCTCTCGGGTCCGTCCTCCCCGACCGTGTCCTCGAGCTCGAGGATCAGCGGGACCTCGTAGCGCGCCTGGCGGTAGCTCACCTGACTCCCTCCAGAGCCCAGACGAGCCGGTCGATGTCCGATGTCGTGTGAACCTCAGTGAACGCGAAGAGGGCGGACTCCTCCAGCTCCGGGAAGTGGGACTTGAGCGGGAGCCCGCCGTGTATGCCAGAGTGCAGCAGGTGCCTGTGAACGGCATCGTAGGAGACCTTGGATTTGACGACGAACTCGTTGAAGTACTCCGCCGAGAACGCGGGGGCGAGGTAGTCGTCAAGCGTGCCGATGCGCCTCGCCGCTTCCTTGGTCCGCGCAACGCACTCGTTGGCGACCTTCCTGAGCCCGTTCCTCCCCAGGACCGAGATGTAGACCGCGGAAGCGATGGCCATGAGGGACTCGTTCGAGCAGATGTTGCTCGTCGCCTTCTCCCGCCTGATGTGCTGCTCCCTCGTCTGCAATGTCATGCAGAAGGCCCGCTTGCCGTCGGCGTCATCGGTGATCCCGATCACCCGCCCGGGCATCTTCCTCACGTGCTTCTGGAGGCAGGCGAAGATCCCCAGGAGCGGCCCGCCAAAGCTTGGATAGGAACCGAGCATCTGACCCTCGCCGACGACGACGTCAGCGCCGTGGTCCCCCGGCGGCTTCAGTAGCGCGAGGGAGATTGGGTTGATGCCCGCTATGAGCATGGCGTCTCCTGAGACGTCCTTCACCGCGTCGACCTCGTCCTCAATAATACCGAAGAAGTTGGGACTCTCGAAGTACACGCCCGCCGTGTTGTCGGAGATGAGGCTGCTCAGGTGCTCGATGTCTATCTTGCCCGTCTCCTTGTCGTAGTCGAACGCCCTGACCCTGATCCCGGGGCCCTTGCAGTAGTTGGCGAGGACGCTGTGCTTGTCCCAGTGCATCGCCCTCGGGACGATTATCTCGCTCTTGCGGGTCAGGCGGGCGGCCATGAGCGCTGCCTCCCCGATGGCGGTCGACCAGTCGTACATGGACGTGTTCGCCGCCTCCATCCCCGTGAGCTCGCATATCATGCTCTGGTACTCGAAGAGCGCCTGCAGCATTCCTTGGCTGGCTTCGGGCTGGTACGGCGTGTAGGACGTGTAGAACTCCGAGCGGGAGAGGATCTCATCGACGAGCGCGGGGACGTAGTGGTTGTACACCCCTCCGCCGAGGAAGGCCGGCATCTCGCTGATGCTCTTGTTCCTGGAGAGCACTGCCTCGATGTCGTTGAGGACCTCCATCTCGCTCTTGCCAGGGGGCAGGCCGATCTCCTCGACGCTCACGTCCTCGGGGATGTCCTCGAAGAGCTCGTCGATGGATTTCATGTCCAGCGACCTGAGCATCTCTTCCTCTGAGTCCATGTAAACCCTCTAGGAATTGCCTATGCACTATAAATCTTCACCCGCCAGACGCGACCTTGATGAGCTTGACCCTGTCGCCGTTCCTCAGGACGACGTCCATAGGGACCGGGCTGCCGTCCCTCACCAGGATGTGCGCGTCCGGCTTCAGATCAAGCGCGCGGACGACATCGAATCCGCTGGCCTCGTCCGGGAACTTCATCGTCTTCCTCTCCCCTGAAGGCAGCAGTTCGACGTGGACCTTCATACCGATAGTGTTATTTCCGCATTCCCTAATAGCTTTTGCACCAGGCCGAGGTAGCTAAGTCCGGTCTACGGCGGTGGCCTCGAGAGTCTCGACGATCGAGACAGCCACTGGTGCTTTGCACCGCGGGAGTTCGAATCTCCCCCTCGGCGCCCTTCCCCCTGGATTGGCGGGCCCGCGAAGAGGAATAGCTGGGTTATCGATATATAGGGGAAGGCACCGTTTCGGGTCAAGGAGCGGGTGAGAGTGTCCACGAAGGTCCTGTTCGTCGAGCCGCCCAAGGACTACTGGTTTCTCATGGGCGAGTATCTTCCCCCGCCCACGGGACTGCTCGTGCTCGCGGCGTACCTGGAGAGGGAACTGCCCGACGTCGAGATCGAGGTCCTTGACTGCCAGGCCGAGAGGAAGGACTGGAAGGATGTCGAGAAGCACATCGAATCGTTCGCTCCACAGATCGTTGCCGCCTCGGGATTCACGGCCAATGCATATGCCTGTGCAAAGGTCGCGGAAGCGGCGAAGAGGGTGAGCTCGGATATAGTCACGGTCCTGGGCGGTCAGCATTTCTCATTCACGACCGAGGATTCCTTCAACGATTTCCCCGAGATCGACTACATCGTCAGGGGAGAGGGCGAAGTGACGTTCGTGGAGCTGATCAAGGCTCTGGGGGACGGTGACGTCGCGGGAGTCGCCGGTCTTTCGTTCAGGAACAACGGCGGGGTCGTTCACACACCGCAGCGCCCGCTGATCGAGAATCTGGACACCCTGCCATTCCCCGCATA
>JAGMAI010000122.1 GCA_023130895.1 Thermoplasmata archaeon | reverse complement strand
CAACTTCGATTACAGGAGTCGGGGAGAGGAGCTTTGGCGGGAACTGCGCCAACGGGATTTCACCGACGACATCGCCTGGTTCTTCCAAGCGAGAACGGACGACATCGCCAACAACCCCGACCTGGTGGCGAAGTTGCGGGAGGTGGGGAACAGCTGGATCCTCATCGGTGTCGAGAGCAACTCCCCCGAGGTCCTGAAGGATTTCAAGAAGGGGCTGCGAGTTGGCGACGCGGCCCGCGCGGTGAAGGTTCTCAACGACAACGACGTCTTCACGCAGTCCATGCTGGTCATGGGCTCGAGGAGGGACACGGCGGAGTCGATTAAGCAGCTCCGGAGGTTCTCTCTCGAGCTGGACACTCATCTGGCGATATACACTGTCCTCACGCCCTATCCCGGAACGGAAGTCCATGAGACCGCCTTGCGGAACGGGTGGATCGAGGATTCCAACTACGCGCACTATGACATGGTTCACGCTATCATGCCGACCGAGTCGCTCTCGCGTGACGAGGTGCAGCAGGAGCTTTATGGATGCTACAGGGCCTTCTACGGGTCCCTCCCGCGTAACATAGCGGGATTGTTTTCGAAGAACAAGTTGAAGAGGAGGGCCTACCGCCACATGGCGGGCAAGAGCGTGCTGAGGAACCTGAGGCGTCTGATTTGAGCCGAAAGGGCGAGTTGGCATACTACTTGGTCGTCTCGGTCATAGGTGCGTGCTTTGTCACGGCAATGACGTTCTTGAGCTCTTCAGAAGCAGAGAACCTGGATATCTTGGACAGACTGATCGTCGGCGGGGCGTTCATTGGGAGCTCCTTGCTCGGGATCTCATTGGCCCTCAGACCAGGATGGATCGGTAGGGCTGTCGGCAGAGGAAACGGACCGAGCGAAGGCCACGGTCGGGCGGAAACCAGAGGACGTCGTGGTCACCACCCGGACTGTGAAGGGTTCGCGAGCCACGTCCTCACTACCGACAAGGGAGCTCTGTGCGCGGGTTGCACGGGTCTGGCCGGAGGTTGCGTGATGGCCATCGTCCTGATGAGTATCTTCGTCATCATACCCGCCAGGATGATGTCACCGGGGATCCCCGGCTTGTTCGTGCTGCTCGGGATAATCCTCATCGTCGTGGCATTCGGAGAGATAGCACTCCCGATGAGAAACGCCCTCCTCCACGCGGCATTCAATGTCTTTCTGGTAATCGGCTTCTCCTTCGTCGTAATCGGCGTGTTTCACTCGACGGGCGATGCAACCTCTGGCCTGCTGGCGATAGTCGTGTCATTTCTCTGGTTGGATGCGAGAATCCATCTCTCCAACTGGCGTCACGCGAAGATCTGCGAGAACTGCAGTGAGGCCTGCAAGGCCTACTGAGCCTAGGCCTTCCTGGACATCATCCTGATGCCGGCGATGATTATGGCAATGCCGATGATGACGGGTATGATCCACCAGAACTGAAAGTCCGCTATCCACGGTGGCATTCCTTCGACGTTCTTCAGCCCGAACTCAATCACGATGAACAGACCGATGAGGGCGATTATCACTCCCCAGATGATCGAACCGCCACGAGGGCCCGCGTGGCATTCATCCTCGCAGTCCCTCTCGCACTCCTTCTCCCTATCCCTTCTGACTGCTCCAAGGGGAGCCGCGCAGCTGCTACAGAACCGGGCACCATCCGCATTTTGCTGACCGCACTTCGCACAATATACCAATGATGTTGCCTCCAGGCTGGTGATTAACCTCGTCATATTAAGCTTTACGTGAGAGCCCCCAATCCCTTGGTCGACCCTTTCGCCATAGTCCAGACTCCGGGAGGGGAATCGAATGTCTCCTCCCGTCAAGGATCTATGAGAACTCGTCCCTCGCGAAATAGAGTAGCAGGAGTGCAGGGGCGCCGAAATAGGGCATCACGAGCATCATGAGGACCGCGCCCGTGACCGCCAGCAGACCGCGTGTTCGCATCAGCGCGCATACTGCGCCAGCGATTCCCCCGATCCCGAAGAAGAGGACCCACCAGCCGAGCACGAACGCGTAGAAGCCGAAACCGGTGATGTCGGAGGCGCCGAAGACCAAGAAGGATATGCTGATGATCATGACCAGAGTGGATGGTACGAGAATCAGGACTCCGGCGGTGATTGCCATCCACTTGCCATACCTGCGTTCGGCCGGCGGGGCCAACTCCCGATCGGTCTTCACCCTCCCGTGCTCGTCATACATCTCTTCGGCCATCTCACATCCCTCCGGAATTGGAGCTCCTGACCATGGTGCCTCCCTGAGCTCAGTCGCGCTCTCTGGCCAGCCAGGCCACAACGGTCGCCAGGGAGACGATTACGACCGCCAGGAGCACGTAAAGGAGCGGGGACTCCCACATTCCCGCAGGTCCGCCGCCAGTTGGGTCGAATTCCAGGATATCGTCCAGCGCGACGAACGCGTTCATCCCGCCAAAGATGTGTGCAGTCTCACCGTCCCAGACCGCGCACGTGAGCTCCCGGGGGCTTCGCAGTCCGACTGAGAGAAGCGTCACGTTCTGAGTCGATGGGGTGAACCGCACGATCTCGTCCAGCGTCGTTTCCATATTCCTCCCGCCGAAGATGTAGGCGCTCTCGCCATCCCAGATGGCTGAAGCGTGGAACCTCGGGCCTGGCAGGGTCACTCCGAGCTTCTCGATGGTATCCGTGCTCGGGTCGAATCTCAGGATCTGATCGAGTGCGGAAGCATTGTCTCTGCCGCCGAATACGTACACATAGGAGCCATCCCAGATCGCGGAGGTTCCCGCTATCCCGCTAGGGAGCTCGGACGACATGACGGTGATCGTGTCCGTTGATGTGTCGTATCTGACAATCTCGCTGAGGAACTCCGTGTCATGCCCGCCGAAGATGAATGCGTGGTCTCCGTCCCACACGGCGGAGGAGCCCACTCTCCCGTTGGGAAGCGTTGCGCTCATGACCTCCGCTGTACCGGCGTGGGAATCGTATCTTACTATCCTGTCGAGCTTGACGCCGATGTCGTCGATACCGCCGAAGACGAAAGCGTGGCTCCCGTCCCAGATCGAAGGCGAGCTCGACATCTTGGAGGGCAGTACGCTCTCGTCGGAGGCGACGTTGTGGGACGCGTCAAAGGAGATGACGTCGTCGAAGACCTGCGTCTCGTTTCTGCCACCGAAGACGAAGGCCTCGTGGCCGTCCCAGACGGCGGAAGCGCGATACAGCGGTCTCGGCAGGCGACCCTCGAAATCGACTTCGCCCAGCTCATCCGCTCTGGACAGTGACACTCCCATCAATTGAGAGATGGCCAGCAGGGCAATCACAAAGAGCGCTGTGCGTTTCCTCATGGTACCAGTTACACACATCAAGACCATTGAGATAAACCTTGCGAGGGCCAAACGATATAGGCGGGAAGCTGATGCTCAGATTACTCCGAACGAGGTGGATATTCGTCCCGATCACCAGTCTCATTCAACCGTGATGTCGGCTGAGCTCTCCCATATGCCGTGCAGGTTGCAGTACCCCAGGGCGTAGACCGTGGACGACTTCCTCAGCTTCAAGGGGAACGTCACCCGCGGCTCCGCGTAGGCGGGTCCGATCTCGTACGTGGCCACATGGACGGGGTTGTGCGATCTGCCTTCCTCCTCCGCGAACACCCGTATCCACTTGATGTGGTGCTCCACGAGG
>JAGMAI010000121.1 GCA_023130895.1 Thermoplasmata archaeon | reverse complement strand
ATTCCCTGATCTTCTCTCCGGTCTCTTCTCCCCAGAACTCGGGGAGGGTCTCTCTCATCAGTCTCGCCATGGCCTCTGCGTCCTCGACAGTGGGCTCCTCCGTCTCTCGCGTCTTCGTCAGCTTCTCTTTCCCCTTACAGAGATGCATCAGGACGAGCTCGTGCTGCTCAGTTAGCTCGTACGTCCTCAGCGGGATGTCCTCCATGCCTAGCGGGACGATGATGTCTGTCTTGCGGAGCTCGAGATGCGGGAAGAGCGCCTCAACGGCTTCGCGGTTGCCCCTGAACTGGGCGACATGGGTCTTGTAGATGAGCATGATCCCGCGGATGTCCTCGCCCTCCCGCGCGATCAGGAACTTCGAGTCCTCGCGGTTGTACTCCCAATCGAGGATGTAGAAGTAGTATTCGAGCGGGTTGCCGTGCACGTGCTCCAGGAGCCTCGCTTCCAGTTCCTTGTCCAGGTCAACGATTTCCACGAACGTCACCTCTCATGCCGTGCCCTATGTCTCCTCAGATCCTCTTCCACCCGAGTGAGCGCGTCCTTGTTCTCAGGCCAGTGGAGCAGTTCGATCGCCTCCTCCAGACCGCACCAGATGAATCTGTCATGCTCCTCGGGATCGATGAGCGGATCAGACCCGCCATCCACCTGTGCGAAGAAGACATGCTCCTCGATTTCATTGACATCAGGATGCGTCTGCCGCAGCCCTTCGTCCATGGGGTACGAATAGGAGTAGTCGATGCTCTGGAGCACGATGGGATGGAGTCCGGTCTCTTCGATCAGCTCGCGCCGTGCGGCGTCCGCGAGGCTCTCCTGTCCCTCCACTCCTCCGGTGACTCCCTGCCAGAAACCGCCCTGCTCAGGAATGCGCCTGAGCAACAGGTACTCCCAGTGCCAGCCAACCAGCCTCAGGGGATGCACGAGCACTTGCACGGGCTGTCTTGCGGGTTCGGTTGTGGCCTCGCCTTCGTTCCCTACCATATCCGTTCTCCGCGGGAAAGGGATAGTCCTGCCCACACATTACGATTTCCTCTCTATCCGTGCGGAGAACCCGCACTTCTTGACGGGCCGTAATGCGCTTGTGCCCATTTGAGCCTTCCACGGAGAATTCACTCCGAGGAGCAGCGAGGAGCAAGGGAGGAGCAAGGTTTCAGCAAGGATCCTGCAAGGAAGGAGCAAGGATCAAGCAAGGGAGGAGCAAGGATGTAGCAGGTATGTCCCTAGTAAGTCCCTAGGATGTCACAGGAAACCTGCGGAGGAGCTGCAAGAAACCTGCAGGACGAGGGACAGGATGATTTCTTCAAGTCGCCCTGCCTTCAAGGTGCAAGGTGGCTAGCGTGAAGATAGGCGTCTGCGGGGTCGCGTGCGAGAAGTGCCCGAGGAGGGTGAGCGGGAAGTGTCCGAACGGGGAGGACGGCTGCGTGCCAAAGGAGAATCCCTTCTGCAATATCAGCACTTGCGCACACAACAAGGGAATCGAACTCTGCTTCGAGTGCTCCGAGTTCCCGTGCGAGACGACGAAGGAAGGCCCCATCGGCTACGGCTTTTGCCAGTACATCTCGGGAAAGGATTTCTGACGCAAGATTCACGAGGCTGTGCGTATCTCTTGCCAAGATAGGAGGAGCGCTCCAACTGGATTCCTGGCCTCGGATGAGCGCGTCCGCTACGAGGCAAAGAGGTAGAACGCGCCCATTATCGCCATGATGGTTCCGTAGAACGTGAAAGAGAAAGCGATAATGAACACGGCCAGTTTCTCTGGGGGAATGCCCAGGTGTTGCTGCATCGCTCTCGCTCCTAGGATCAGGCCCAGGATGCCAACGATGTTTGACATCCCGTACAGGAAGTAGTAAGGGGCCATGTCCCTACTCCGGCCGATGACGCCCACCCCGACGACAAGCCCTATGGCAGGTGAGACGACGGCGAACAGAAGCAGGAATGTGAGGATTCCGTGCGTTTCGAACAGGCTGTGAACGTATGCGGCACGGGCCACGCGTTCAGGCTCCGCCTCGTCGATCCAGAGGTCCTCGGTCAGGGCGCTTGAAGGTGCTGACAGCTCTATTATCGTGAATTCCCTGTTCCAGCTTTCGGTGATAGATTCGACGAAGCTTCGAAGCTCGTAAGAATATTCGTCCCAAAGAGCAGCATAGGTGCTCCCCCGCCAGTAGTACGTGAGTTCCGTGTACGACCTGATCCCATCATATATCCTCGGTGACACGTGTCCTATCACCAGAACCCTCATCGGCACAACATGGCTCCCGTATATGCTCGTCAGAATCAACGGATAGTACATCCTGTCCGTGGGGAATCTGACAATGATGCCAGGTTCTTTGAGCGTTATCCCTGTCTCCTCTACCCAGGTCACCACGAAGGAGAAATCATCCTGGACATAGGCGTCCAACTGCGGGATTACGCCCTCGGAGATCTCCAGGCCGTTGCCCGCCAGATAGTTGTAGATACCTTCTCCCTCTGTCGCAGAGACAACTTCCACGACGAGCCCGCCCATCTCAAGACGCTTGAGAACGGTATAGCCCGCGTGACCGGTTCCTATGAGACCGGTCAAACTCGTGAGGGAGTATGTGAGTGGCCAAGGGATTCCAATAGAAGCGGCGTAGATGAATGTGAATAGACTAGCGGCATCTGCGACGGAGTCCTTCGCGTCCTCGACGAAATCAGACCCTGAGAACTCCGGCGAACCGTCGACGATGTCAACACCGATGTCCTCAGGATCGGATGGGAGGGGGAATATCCAGGCCATGGTCTCCGATTCCTGCCAATCGAAGGTCACGGAAATGAACATCCGCTGGACGCCGTTCACGTAATGTATCACCGCATCCTGCGAGCCTTCCTCAACCTGGAATACGGTGTGAGACTTTCCAAAAACGCCGCCGTCAGCAGCTGCCAACCCGATTACCGGCTGCAGAACGAATATGAGGACCGCCCAAACGGATAACGTCCTTCGCCAAGTCTTGCGTCTCTTCATTTGAATCTCCGCAACTATACTTACTAGTCGTCTTCCTGCTAATAATCCTTCCTGTGGGTTCTACATCCCAGTTACAGACGAGGACATGATGGCCCTCGACGCGCTCAATGAGAACCTGCGCACGGGCTGGGATTCAACTGACGTTCCCTGAGTCCTAGTTGAGAGATGAGAATATCGGAGGAGCCCTGGCATGCCCTCCGGGAGAGAGATTAAGAAAAGCGAGCAGGAGGCTCTCCAGGGGTGGCTGATGGAGCCAAGAACCTCCTGCCTTGATCTGCAACCTACTTGGCGAGCCAGTCTTCGAAGGCCTCGTCCTCGCCCTGGAGCCACCGCCTGAGCGCGTCCATCTGGTACTCCTCGTGGGTCCTGCGGGCCCTGATGAGCGGGCGCCCGTCCAGCATGAACTGGTGCTTCGTCCCCCCGATCTGCATGTCGAGCCGGGGGAACACGCCCATTCTCCGGATCCCGAGGACGTCATTGATGCCTTCTCTCCTTCCTATCATCTTACACCTCCGCTTTCTGAGCCCTTCATTGTTGGAGGAATCAGATAAGGGATGTGTAGGAGTTCCATAGGAGTCCTTTTAGGATATCCGACCAAACGTATTTATCACGATGAAAATATACATAGAATCGAGGACATGAGCGACAGGTCCATAGGCATTAGTCTCACCGTTAAGGAGAAGATCCAACTCCATCTTCTTGAGTACGCTAGGTTCTCCGAGGAGTACTCGGTCCCGCCCGAGATCACCCAATCGGGAATCTCCGAAAGGGTGGGAATCCGCCTGAAGCATCTCTCCCAGTACCTGAAACCGCTACTTGAAGGGGGACAAGTGGAGGAGCGCACCGCCCACGTGACCGGAAAGAAGCAGAGACTGAAGGTATACCACCTGACGAGCGTGGGCTGGGTGGACGCGTCCAAGGTCAGGGACCTCGTGATGGGATCTCACGTAAGCTATATGACCGCCAGCGGGAAGCTCCGAGAGGGTCTGGTGACAGAAGTCATGGAGAGGTACACCAAGGGGCGCAGGATGATGGAGGTGCTGTCAGCCATTGGCGATGACGGCATTATGGATGTCGGCGCTCTCGTGGCGGAGGAGGCCAAGGAGGAGCGCCTGGTCGACCATACTGAGGAGGCCCCCAGAACCCCGGACTTCGTAGACAGGTTCAGGGAGATTGAGAGGATAATGTCCCTCCTGGACGAGAGGAAGATAGTCGTCATTCGCGGTCTGGCGGGCATCGGCAAGACGGCGCTTGCCACGGCCGTGTGCAATGAGATGCGGGAGAGCAAGAACCTGCTCTGGCACCAGACCCGCAAGTGGGACACGCCCACGACCGTCCTGCTGAAGATGGGGCGGTTCCTGAGAGCTCTGGGGAGCACGATGCTTTACGAGCACGTCAGCGGGGGCGCTGCAGTCGACCTTGGCAGGGTCGAGGTCCTGCTCGAGAAGGAGCTGGACAAGAGCAACTCCGTGATGATATTCGACGACTTCCAACATGCTGGCGAGGAGATGATCGACTTCTTCTCGATGGTCGGGGACGTTACCGAGAGGACCGACGACACCAATCTTCTCGTCCTCTCCAGGGAGGCGGTCCCGTTCTACGACCGAAAGGCGGTGATGATAAAGAAGACAGTGGAGGAGGTCGAGCTCACAGGCCTTGACTTCGAGAGCACCAAGGAGTGGATGGAGAACAAGGGCGTCGAGAACGACTTCGAGGCCGTGTACAAGAGGACCGGGGGCCACCCACTGTTCCTGGAACTCATAGGCAGCTACTCCGGGAGGTCATGACGTGGACCCTGAGATACTCAGAGGCATCGACGACTTCATCGGCGAGGAGATCTACTCCAGCCTCGAGGACAGCGAGAAGAAAATGATGAAGGTCGCCTGCCTGTTCGACAGGCCCTTCGAGGCGAACGCGCTCTTCATCGAGGAGGACCTGGATTTCGACACGCTCCTGGCGCTGAGGAACAAGTCGCTGATACGGATAGTCGGTGACGGGCGCTACGAGGCGCACGAGGTCATCCGCACGTACTTCAGAAGGATCCTGACACCGACGGAGAAGGAGAGATTCGCCCGCGGGATACTACCACACCTTCTGGAGCAGGGAAGGAAGGCGAAGGCGACCTACCGCAACGATGATGCGATCGGGTATTACTCCAACGTCTTGGAGCTGCAGATCGAGGACGGCGGCCGCCTGGAGGCGCGTGAAGGTCTTGGTGAGGTCCTCGAGCTCATCGGTCAGCACGAACAGGCCATGGCAAGTTATCGGTCCGTCCTGGAACTCTCTCCAGAGGCGGAGGTCTCATCGAGAATCCACAGGAAGTTGGGGAGGGTCCATATCTCCATGGGAAAGGCAGACGAAGCCCTCAAGTCTCTTGAGAAGGCTCGGGTATTGCTGGAGGACGAGAAGAGCACGGAGTTTGGGAAACTGCGCCTGGTCTTCTCTCAGGCCCTTCACCAAATGCGTAGGTGGGATGAGTCGAAGAGGGCCGCGAACGAGGCGATGAATATGCTCGAGCATCACCCAGGTCAAGAGAACGATGTAGGGAAGGCCCACAGCATTCTCGGTCTCTCGTATATATTCGGAGAGCCTCAGGATTTCCACAAGGCAGAGGAACATCTCCTGAGAAGCCTCGATTTCCGCAGGAAGGCAGGAAGCTTGGATGGAGAGGCGGCCACTCAGAACAACCTGGGGATAGCCTATGCGAATCTGGGCGACCCCAGGAAGGCCCTGGAACACCTCAGCGCCGGAGTCAGACTGGCACAGGAGACGGGCAGCTTTTGCACCGCCTCAAAGCTCACAATGTCCACGGGGTGCGTTCACTACGAGCTCCTGGGGGAGTTCGACGAGGCCTTGGAGCGGTTCATGAAAGCATTGGAGATTGCGGAGAACGCTGGGGATGAATACCTCCAGTGCTTGGCTCACAGGCATCTTTCCAGGGCGAACCGATATAAGGGAGACCTCGAGAGTGCTCTGGAGCATTCCTCGAAGTACCTGGAACTCGCGGAGAAGATGGGGCAGAAATGGGACGTAGCGAACGCCCATCTGGAGAGAGCCAAGGAGCTACTTGAGAAGGGTACATTGTCAGACGCGATGCTCTCGTGCAGGACCTCCTTGGAGATGGCCGAAGGACTGAATGACAAGTCCGCGCTGGGAGACTGCCTCAGAGTCGAGGCGTCCATCTTTCGCGAGGAGAAGGAATGGAAGAAATCGGGAGAGATCTTCGAGAAAGCCATCGCCTTACTCAAGGAAGTGAAGGATGAATACGCCCTCGCGTTAGCGTACCATGATTTCGCCCTCTATTGGCAGGCGCAGGATGATCGAAAGAGGGCAGAAGACTACGCCAGCCGTGCGATCGATATGCTTGAGAGCGAGGGCTCACATTGGCTTGCAGAGAAGACCAGAAGAAGCTTCCAGCTATCCTAGTCGAGGGTGATGCTTCTCCGAACACGCGATCTTGCTCTCGTGAATCCTTCCTGAGCTGCCGACCTACAGAGCCTTGCCGCAAAAGGCGCAATAGATCACGTCGGTCTTCCCGGGAGGATGCAACCAGGGATGGGCACACGTAAGTGTCCCGTCTCCCTCCAGAAGAAAACAACCGTGTGTCGGACAAGCATTCGTGTCGTTCCCACAACCTCCACATCTTGCCAGTTTTCCACCTCCAATAATCTCGCAGGTTTCCCTGCGCAAAGCGCAGAACAGGACGACTGTATTAAAGGCTTTCCTTCTTGAATGTCGGGACTACATGGATCGTCATACCAGTCTCCATGAACCGAATGCTGCGGGAGTGTATACTAGTGCAGCTCCACCACGAACCCCCAGGCGAACATGTAAACCCCGATTCCGAAGATGACCGGCATCATCACCCAGAGAGCGATGGGGACCTCCACGAAGACCACCGGAAGCGCGAAGAACATGGCCCAGGCCACCGCGACCATGAATAGGCCCAGCACGACCTGCCATTTCCTCGTGTGATTCCCTCCAGTACGAAAGATTACGGGAGGGCTCTTAAGTCTTTTGGCGTGCACAACGTTTTTACTGCGGAACCCATAATGCAATCGGAGATGAGGGAAGCCGATCGGAGGGTGCAGCTTGAGACAGAGTGCCGTGACATGCTCCACGGCAATGGCAGAGCTCCTGGGCTCGAGCAGCTCGTCGCTGACCTCGAGTCGAGCGGACATGTCCCGGAGAGGATCATCGGGATCCTGATACGGTTCGGCCAGCTGAGGGAATCACTGCAAGTGCTCGTGGAGGCGGGCGTTGACGCGAGATCGATGCGGAAGAGCATGATCTCGCTCTCGGAGAGGCTCGGAACGCTGCTCCGAGGGCATTGGCGGGAAGTCACGCGAGCGCTGGAGGACGAGGCCACGGCAACCGCCAAGAGGCTGGAGGACACGATTGCCAAGGAGCGGTCCCGCGAGCCTGTGCCCAAGAACTGGTTCCCGCTCAAGGGCCCGCAGCAGTTCGACCAGTTCCTGCGGGAGCTGGATTCGGCCCAGTACCTGCGGTCGGCACTGCGGTACCTCGACTTCCAGGCGGACATCTCGCCATGGGTGGACTTCGCGCCGGAGAACGCGCGGAAGATATCCTTCCTCGTCACCGAGGCGGCGAGCAGACGCGGGCGGCCGGACGAAGGGTTCTACCCGGAGGGCTTCTGGTGGCGGGCTCCGGAGAGGTCGGAGCGAGAAACCGAGCCTACCGAAGAGTTCGTCAAGACGTTCAAAGGGTCCGCGATGTGGGAGTGGATGGCGATCCTCGTTGGACTGGGGATCTCGTTCGCCATTGTCGGCTTCATTGCATTGAGTTGGGGAGTTTCGCTACCTGCGGGTCTTTGCACCATGACCTTCCTCATCGTCGTAGGTGTGACGATAGCGCTTGTATTGGCTTTGCACAAGGAGGTCAGGGTAAGCGACCGCAAGATCGAGTACTCGGTGGGCAGGAGGAAGCGGTTTGAGGCCCTCTGGAGGGACGTCAAGTCGGTCCGGATCTGGAGGAAGAGGAACCCCGCGTCCGCTTAATACAGGTATTATTGGGGGACTCACCGCGAGTGGGACCATCAGTGGGACCTGGACAGGGACGGGAGAGTGGACGGATTGGATCTGGGCATGATTATCCTCGACCTCATCTCGGACCTCCCGCAGGAACGCGTGGAACCGAGGGACACGTACGGCATGGTAATAAGGACCGAGAACGACAGGCTGGAGCTCAAGTCCGGGTTCGATTTCAGCCCGCGGACCATCCAGAAGATATTCGAGGCGGTCGCGAGGGCAAAGGGGGCACATCCACACATGAAGATCGCGGATTCGAGAGGGCAGAGAACGGACTGGTGAGGGTCTCTTGACATCACCTGAGGACAAAAGAGATTTCTGCACGGAGAGCATATGTCCATCAAGATGAGGGTGAACCGGAAACTAGCTTTGGAGGCCGTGGCTGTGGGCGTAGCTGTGGCGTTCTTCATCCTCCTGTCGGTTGTGGTTCCGAGCATTGTCCTCGGCTATGACAGATACAGGACGACGCCCGAGGACATCCAAGCGAGAGAGTTCATCTCCCACGGCATCACCGCCCTTGCCATTGCGACCATTTTCTCCCTGCACATTGCCGGATTTCTCCTGAAGAGCAACAGGGTCCGCATCTCGAGCTTCCTGGTCCTCGCGGGATTGCTGGTCATGCTGGCATACATCTTCCTCACCCGAACCCTGATTATGATCTGAGGGGCGAGGGTGGGCGTCCGATCCGTCTAGGGTGTATGAATCGTCGCCCGTGCCACCATATTCCAGTTCTTCGGGTTGAGCAGAACGAGCTCGTATTCCGTATCCGCCCGCAAGTCCCTCATCTCGAAGTAGTCACCTCTTGAGAGTCGGCCGTCGCCATCGGAGTCGTTGAAACTCAAGGACTCTTCCATCTGCCATGAGGTGAGAACGCCTTCTGAGACCGTGGTGGGGAGGCCGGACCAGTCTGGCCAGGCACTCCCGTTTCGCAGTGCAAGCACGATGTAGCATTGAAAGGGCGCTCTGTCCGACGTCGATGTGACCACGAACCTGTATCCCTCCGGGACCTGCTCGGGGACGATCATGGCATTGTAGTCCCAGTACCAATCGCAGGACGGCTCGGGGGGAGGCAGGGTGAGGAAGTAGGCGAGAGCTCCCACGCACACAAGAAGCAGGGCTAGCGACGTGATGACAAACAATCCACCTAGCTTCTGCCATCTTCCTGTGACCTCGCCATCTTCGATTCCGCTAAGCTGCATCATAACCACATCAGTGAAAGGGCGGCCGCAAGCACCACCGCGAGGATCGAGACAACGGCGGACAGCATGAGCGACCACGAGTCCCATGCTGGGCCGTCAATGGCGATCAGGATGATCGCCTGGACGCCGAGGAGAAATCCAAGGACCGCCAGGGGAGCAAACAGGTCGATTCCATGTCCAAATCCGAAATAGAACCACGCGATGGGAATGACACCCAGCGAGAAGAGAAGAGCTGCCATTGTTCCCACCACAGCTCTCGCATGCGAGCGAGATCCTCTCTCTTCCCTCATATCATTCTAATGTATGTGGTGGTTTCTTATCATCTTTGCCATGTGCTCAATGCAGACCCACCAAAGCGAGGACTTCCGCTGAGCCTAGCCGCAGAACAGTGGGCGATACACGGCAATGAGGATGACCAGAAGGAGACTGGACAACGCCATGAGCGAGAGCGCCAAGGGCCGCAAGGGCCACTGCTCGCGGGGCCAGGGCGCGTTCCAGACGGACACGAGTGCCGCAACGCTCAGCAGTACGCCACCGATGCTCGAGCCACAGATGTGCGGGACGAGACGACCGCATCCGATCCACAACCAGCTTGCTAGAACTACGATGAGGGCGTAGAGAAACGCGACCACTGGGAGAACATGCGCGGCTATGTACGGATAGGGCTTGTTCTCAAGCCAGTCAACAACGGAAACCCTATCTGGAGCTATGGAATCCCTCACCGTGTCCATCAGATTCGCCTACAATATTCTTTCGCTGGTCCGCGTGAGCGTCCAGAGCGAGCATCACAGGGCGCGGTCAGTCATCTGGAAGATCCGTGAGTGAAGGCGTCATTGGCATTCGAGCCTCAACCAATTGGCGCTGTCAAAAAACTGTACCACATCCCTTAAGTCCTTCAAGGATGATTAGAAGGGCGGATGCGAGACAAGGCGATTATCCTCATCGGCATATGTGCGGTTCTCCTGCTCATGCCCAGTCCGAACGCGGCGGGAGATCCTGTCGTGGTATGGCCCGACTCTGACCTCTTGAACCGAGAGGCGGCCGCCAATCTCACCTCCTGGTTCGCCGCTCAGCTGGGCTCGGAGATCGGCTTTTCCGAGGACCCGGCATGGATCCAGCTGAACGAGAGCGACCTGCCCGATTTCCTCCTGGCAAGGGAGATGTACGTCCTCCCGCTGGTCGATGGCCGAGTGGAGGCGCGCTACGTCGAGACTGGCATTCTGAGAGAGGTGATGCTCAGGGGGAACACGTCCTACTTCGCCGACTCGACAGAGACGGACGACCTCATGGACGTGGCGAACAGGATCGCCAGCGACCTCGGGCTAGCGGACATAAACGCAGAGGTGAACATCGAGAGAGAACTCTCATTCGACCTCGCACCGTCGGGTGAGGAGCAGGACAATGTGCTTCTGAACGAGCCGACGGACCTGGGCCCCTCCTTCCTCTTCAACATGCTCTCCATGAGAGTGCGTCTCCACGACCTCCGCGTGGTCTCTGTCACGCTCCACGTATGGTATCGCGTGCTGCTCCCGCCCAACATCGACCCCTCATTGGCTCTTGACAATGCAGTTCTGCGGGCGGAGTCCGGATACGCTGCCTTCGACCCCTCGGCTACCGTGGCGGGCGTGACGGTGCGCAACGCAACGAGCTTCGTCTACCTGGTGAATGTCCGATGGCCACTCTCACAGACCGACAGTCAGACACTCGGCGGCGGGGATGGAGCGTCCGCTTGGGAGCTCGATCTGTGGATTGACGCCACGACCGGAGAGATCCTGTACGAGGACGGTCCGAGCCTCGCCATGTCAGGAGGGATCCTTGTGACCGACTTCCCGTGGATGCCGCTGGCGCTGACGATCTCCATTTCCCTAGCGGTCGGCCTCGCGCTCTTCTATCACATATCACGAGAGAGGGCCCTCGACCACTTCACGCGGGGGCGCATATACGGATACATCCAGGCCAACCCGGGGATGACCTTCACCAGGGTCCGCGAGAGCCTGGACCTGAAGAACGGGACGCTCGCATACCACCTGTGGGTCCTCGAGCGGCTCGGGTTCATCAAGTCCGTCCGCGAGGGACGCGTGAGGATGCTATATCTGAGCGGGGCACCAGTGACCGGGAAGCGGCTCGTCCTTTCGAGGCTGCAGTACGCCATACTTGACGTGCTGAGGGCCGACGGGCCGATGACCCAATCGGAGATCGCAAAGCAATTCGAAACCTCTAGGCAGAGGGTGCACTACAATGTGAAGGTCCTCCGCGAGCTGGAGCTCGTGGACGCCGCGAACGGCAAGGTGGAATTGCTGGACAAGGGCGAGGAGGCGATGGCGGAGGTTGTTGAAACATGACGATCGAATGTATTTGCATAAGATATAGGAGGAATTGAATGAGTAAAGATAGTGAGAATGTGGGCAGTTGGTTTACAGGCAAGAGGCTGGCTCTGATCCTGAGCGTGGCAATCGTCGCATCGGTCCTGGCTCCTGTTATGCTCGTTGTTTGGGTGAACCCCGCCGAGCCCAGCGGGCTGGACTATCCGGACGTCCCCGGTTACGAGGGGCTGGTGATCACGCTCCCTGCGGCTGACGTGGGCGCGGACGCGTGCCAAGCGGGCGAGTTCGTGACGGAACTGCCGATCGACGAGATCAAGCGGTACGCCCCGCTGGAGGAGGCGCAGGAATACGTGAACATGCATCCTGAGCTGCACATGCAGGGTCCGTACTACGAGGAGGGCGGAATGCGGACTATGGATGACGTGGCACTTCTCGGTGCCGCAGAGCCCAACATGGTTCCGCCGCGGGATGTGGAGGAAGCGGACATTGTCAAGCTGGTCGGGGACACGTACTTCATTCTGAACCCGTACCGCGGGCTGATAATCGTGGACGTCTCAAACCCTGACGAGCCCGATGTACTCGGGCGGGCAAGGGTGTATGGCGAACCTGTAGAGATGTACATCGTCGGGGACAACGCGTACCTCGTCGTGCAGGCCAGGTATCAGTACTGGTACGACCTCTACCTGCTCGAGAACGTGCGCCAGGTGTGTGATTTCCACATAGGCAGCCAGATAGTGGTCGTGGACATCTCGAACCTCACGGCGCCAGAGATCGTGGACAAGCTCAGCATACCCGGATACGTACAGGACACGCGCAGAGTCGGAAACGTCATCTACGCCGCCTCGAACGACTACATGTGGAGGTGGCTCTCCCCCGAGGGCGAGGACACTACGCACGTCACGTCCTTCGACATCTCCGATCCGACGAACGTCAGCGAGGTGATGACGATCGACTTCAACGGAAGCTACAACCAGGTTCATGTCACGGAGAGCGCGATCTTCATCGCGCAACCCGACTGGGGGGATGAGCTCAGAGGCGGGCCGACGACGAGGATAGTGTATATCGACATATCGGACCCGTTCGGCCAGATGACCGTTGAGGGCGACTACGGCGCAGACGGGTTCCTCGATGACCGATACCAGATGGATTACTACGACGGCATGTTCCGCTTCATTACTCACTACTGGGGCTGGGGTGAGCTGGGCGAGTCCGAGCTGTGGATACTCGACGTCAGCGACCCCGCTAGTCTCTCGTTGCTCGGGAAACTGCTGATAGATGACGCAGGGACACTGATGGCGACCCGATTCGCGGGAGAAAGGGCCTACACGATACACCTTCCGGAGAGGATAGACCCGCTCGACGTGCTGGACCTCTCGGACCCGACGAATCCCAAGCTGACGGACGTGCTCGAGATCCCTGGATGGATAACGCACATGGAGGTCCGCGGGGACCGGATACTTGCACTCGGCGTGGACGACTCCACGGACGATATGCAGGTCGCGTTGTCGCTGTTCGATGTGAGCGACCCGTACAACGCGGTGCTGATGGACCGTGTCACGATCGGCGAGGGCTGGAGCTGGTCTTCCGCCAACTGGGACCCGAAGCAACTGTCCGTGATGGACGACCAGGAGATAGTGGTCGTTCCCTTCACCTCGAGCTTCGTGGACAGGAACGAGTGGTGGAGGACGGCGCACGCGATACAGCTCGTGGACTTCGATCTGTCCTCTGGCGACCTCACCGTGCGAGGGATCGTGAACACTCCCTCGTCCGTAACGAGGACCCGCTATCATGCGGATAGGATACTTGCGTCGTCGGACAGGACGCTCCAGGTGATCGACTTCACCGACCCCGATGACCCGGCCGTCACGGCGGTAGTGGAGCTGGCAGTTCACATAATGGACTACTTCAAGATGGGCGACCACTTCGTGAGGCTCGTCCAGCACGACTACGGCAGCACGATGAAGCTGGAGACGAGAGCCCCCTCCGGAATCGTGTCGATGGACACTGGAATGCTATGGGGCCACGTCCTCCCTGAAGAGCCGTACGTCTACATGGTCGGCCACGGTTCGGAGGATAGGAAGTCGTACCTTCGCATCTTCGACTACTCCGACCCGCTAGGTCCCGTTCGGATGGGCGAGGTGGAGCTTCCAAGCGAGGGCTACGGGATCGGCATCGCCCCCATGATGGATGTGGGCTACTACGGCTACTCGAGCCTCGTCCCCGCTCTGGATGATGGGTACGTGGTCTTCTACAGCCCCGAATACGACTGGGAGTACGAGACGCCGCGGTACACGCTTCACGTGATCAGTGTGCTCGACCCATCTGACCCGACGGTCATGTCGAGATACAGCTTCAGGGCCAGCATGGTGATGAACGCGCTCATCGAGGACGACATCTTCTACTTCACGGACTACGAGTACTCCTGGGAGCGCGTGGGCGAGGACTACGTGTGGAAGACACGCGACTGGCTTGGGAGGATCTCCCTGGCGGACTTGACCGGACCCGTGCAGCTGCCGTCGGTCGACATCCCTGGATTGATGATTAACGTCGAGGACGACCGCGTCTACACGCTGGCGGGAGGATGGGCGCAGTTCCAGACGGTCAACGTCCTCGAGCTGCAGGATGACGCCGCGACCGTGCTTCTCTCGGTCCAGGTGGACGGGCACATCAGCGGCATCTTCGTGGAGGACGGTATCGTCTACCTCAGCAACACGACCGCTTACTGGTACTGGATCGGCGAGGAGCGTCCGAGGACGTACTTCGCGGTGCTAGATGTGACGGACACCGAGAACCCGACAGTCCTCGGCTTGTTCCAGGTCGGCGGCTACGCGCACCTTTGGAAGCTCGAGGGCGGATACGCCTTCCTCAATTCATTCTCGGGCTGCCACTACATGTTCGACGTGCGCGGCGATCCGAGCTTCAGCGGCGTCTACCACTCGAGCGGGTGGGTCACCCAGCTTCGCGTCTATGACGACAAGGCATACTTCGTCGAGGGGCTGTACGGCGTCGAGGTAGTTGACCTGACATAGGGAAGTCGACAACGTCTATCCGCTTAGCCCTGTGAGACTCTCGCTGACGTCCCAGAGCCGCTTGGCTGTGTCCTCGTCGTAGGATAGCTTCGAGGACTCCGCGGGCTTGCAGTTGGCGAAGTACTTGCCGCTGACGCCCTCCACTTCGGGCGAGGACGCGAGATAGATCGCTGTCGTCGCCCCCTTCTCCGTCTTCTTGGCAAGCAATCGGAAGATGAACTGTGCGCCACGGGACATGTACCGGCCCAGGTTCGTCTCCGTCATCCCGGGGGTGAAGCTGTTGACCGTGACGCCCGTGCCTGTCAGCCTGCGTGCGAGCTCGTACGTGAAAAGAACATTGGCGAGCTTCGACTGCCCGTACGCCCGCATGTGCCTGTACCCACGCTCGGCCTGCAGGTCGTCGAAATCTATGCGGGCCCGCTTGTGGATGCCCGAGCTCGTGTCGACGACCCTCGCGGGAGCGCTCGCCCTGAGAACATCCAGCAAGAGGTTCGTCAGGAGGAAATACGCCAGGTGGTTCAACCCGAACTGCAGCTCCAGGCCGTCGACGGTGAGTGTGCGCTTCGTGGGCCACAGGGCAGCGTTGTTCACGAGCACGTGCAGGCGGTCGTGTGTGCCCTTGAAGTCGCCCGCTAGTCTGCGAACTTCCTCCTGCGAGGAGAGGTCGGCGATCATCAGCTCGACGGAATCGCTTCCTGTCTCGCTCACGATCTCGTTCCTGGCCGCCTCACCGCGCTCTTTGCTCCTGCAGACCATCACGATGTCGGCGCCCATCCTCGCGAGCTCGCGGGCGGTCACGTACCCGATGCCGGAGTTTGCACCAGTAATCATGCAAACCTTGCCGTCCATGCGTGGAGAAAGGGAGTTAGACATCAGAGCCACTTGGAATTCGAGAGCACTGCGTCTCAATCATGTGCGATTGCGTATATCAGGATTGCTCAGGGAGCCGCAACCACCGAAAAGGTTATGGAAAGGCAGCGGTTCTGCGATAGCGGAGGGATCTGATGCCCGTCACTTGTGAAACATGCAAAGGGCCTACAGGAGAGGTCTTCGGGTTCTGTGCCTCATGCGGTGAGCCTCTGTGCCAGCGATGCCTCGGGGGTTTCTGGAAGGACCACACCGAGGAGAAGATGTCCGGTGTCCCGGGAGTCGCGTGGTCGACAACGACGTTGACGCTCAAACTGCCGATCTGCGAGGGATGCTACAGTGCTCACTTCAAGGCGCAGAAGCGGGCGAAGAAGGGGTACTGGAGGAACGCGTTCGTCGTCGCCGTGGTGTTCTTCGCGCCCCTGTTCCTGATCTACCTCAACTTCTGGATGTCGGCGAACCCGGGAGGGGAGAACTCCTTCGTTCTCGTCTTCGTCGCCGTGGTCCTCTTCATCTTCGGACTCATCATCGGAATGGGCGTGGCATCAGCGATCAAGAGAAGCATCTTGAAGAAAGGCCTGGTCGACAGACCGCTCATGTACAAGAGCAGGGTGTTCTGCCCGTCATGTGGGAAGTACAAGAAGAAGGACCTTTTCGGGATCGCCAAGGAGGCCATCAGTGCCCGGGAGCAGCAGAAGGGCTTCTGGGACTCGATGTTCGGCCCCTCGGACGGCTCCGTACCCGACTACTACCACTGCAGCAAGTGCGGCTACCTCGGGCCGCTGAGGCCCGCGATGGGCTTGTGGCTCTACCGCCAGAAGCACGGAAGGGAGGGGCGAGAAAGCCTGCGTGGCACTATCTGGCAAAAGCTCACGGAGAGGGTCCGGTAGGGTCTCAGCCTTTCTTGCGCCCTCTGCGGGCTCCCGCGATCTGCTTGACCAGCGGGTGTTTCTCGACCACGGTGAACACGAGGAAGCGATCGCCCCGGGCGTCCTTCTCCCTCTGCAGCTGCACCAGCCCCCGCTCGACGAGGCTGTTGAATATCTTCTTCCTGTCCAGGTGGCTTATCTCGGGAAGAGCCTTCGCCAGCTTGACCACGAGGAAGCCGGAGAGCTTCACGCTCCCGTACTTCGGGACGTACTCCTTGTGCGCCTCCGCGGCAGCCTGCAGCGCCTTCTTCTGATCGTCATCGAGCGGAGCGACGTGCTTGACCTTGGTCCACCTTCCCACCTTCTCTGCCGTGACGAGTCCGTCTCCCGCGAGCTTCTCCACCCGCCGAAGGATGTCGTCCTCCTTCAGCCCGAGCTTCTTCGCCAGCCCGGCGGTCGTCGTTCCCTCCTCCGGAATGTGCTTGATCAGGGAGGGCAGTCTCGTGGGCTTCTTGGTCTTCTTCGGCTCGCGGTGCTTGAAGTCCCGCTCGGAGAGCGGCTTCAGACTCTCGGGGTCGATGTACCAGTATCTGTCCTGGCCCACGAGCTTCTTGATGTCCCCGGAGAGCGTGCGCTCGAAGGAGTAGAAGATGATCTGCTTGCCCCGCTCCTGCGCGCGCTGGGCGATGGGCAGGTAGTCCCTGTCGCCTGACAGTACCACGAGCGCGTTGATGTCCTCGCGGGTGAGCATCACCTCCTGCAGGCGCAGCGACAGCTCGATGTCCGCGCTGCTCTTGCCCCTGACACCCTTCACGTGCACCGCCCTTATGCCCATCGTGTAGAGCTCATTGGGCACGTCCGGGTTCATCCCCCAGTCCGCAAAGGCCTGCCTGATTATTGGCGATACGCCAAGTGTCTCGGTCATGTGCGATATCGTGTTGCCGACTATCTCGACCGACTTCAGCTGGGCATCCGATCTGTCGTGACCGTACTGGTTCATCAGACAGGCGTAGATGTTATCGTAGTCTATGAGCAGGGCTCCGAATCCTTGTGTTGTCATGGAGTTCCTCCACTGGCTGCGAGTAGATGCTTGGACTACTTTAAGTTTGGTGTCCTCACTTGGTCCCGACGAGGAAGAGCGTCGACGGGGAGGAGGAGCCGAACCGCCTTATCCTCTCCTTCAGCCTCTCGCCCTCCTCCGCCAGGCGGGCTGCGTCGGCATCCTGAAGCCCTCCGAAGCGGGCGAGATTCCGGTCTATCTCCTCCAACGCGAAGGAGACGACGTTCTCGTTCAGAGGGTCCGCGCACTCGAACACCTTCTCGCAGAAAAGACACTTCACGGGGTGAGTCGTATCGGAAACATCCAGCCCCCCTAGACCAAGGGCCTCCACATAATCCCTTATCTCGCGCTTTCTCAGCGTCTTGAAGTGCGTCTTGCCCAGGAGAGTGTCGATCTCGGCGTCCCAATGAGCCGCGAGCATGTCGGTCATCTGCGCCTCCGTCTGTCCCGGATCGCTGTAGTTCTCTTGGACGATGACGTGTCCGCCGGGCTTGAGGACGCGCTTCATCTCACTCAGGACTGCGTCAATGTTGGCGAGATGGTGCAGCGAGTGGGAGATGGAGACCGTGTCGAAGGAGCCGTCCTCGAAATCCATGTCCTCGGCATCCATCTGCAGGATCTCGACAGGTTCTTCGTCGAAGGCCGTCTTGGCCTTCTTCACCTCGTCCTCGGAGTGGTCGATGCCGACGAAGGAGTCGTAGTCCTTCAGAGCCTTCATGAGAGTCTGGATGAAGTCTCCGTCCCCAGTGGCTACGTCGAGGATCTTCCCTGCAGAGATTGAGCTCAGTCTGGCCCGTATCTCCAGCGCTCCGGAGGACGCCAATCCCTCTGGGAGATCCATTCAGCTTGTGCATAAGTGAGGAGTGATTAAGACGTTTCGGACTCCTGTTCAGAGACGGAAGGCTACTGCTTGGCCGATCGAGATGCCTCCCTACCAGCCGCCCCAGGAACCGCCACCGCCTGAGTGATAGGAGACCGCTAGACGGTGACGAAAAAGCTTTAAAGTCCAAATCGACAATCCTCCTTCAGGAGGAACATGCACAAGGGGCAGCTCCGGCACCAGATCGTCTTGCTCGTGGTTGTGGCACTCGTGGTTGTGTCACTGCTCATCTCGGTCATTCCCGCTCCGGAACCTCTGGAGCACGGTGGTACCGGGGGGAACCTCGAGGGCGAGGTTACTAGGATCGTGGACGGGGACACGCTCTACATACAAGGGACGAAAATCCGATTGGCCCTGGTGGACTCGCCCGAGGTCGGGGAGGCGGGCTACGACGAGGCGAAGGACTTCGCGGCCTCTCTTTGCCCCGAGGGGTCGCAGGCGACGGCGGACCAGGACGACTGGCAGCTGGAGGACCAGTACGGGCGCATGATCGCCGTGGTCTACTGCGGCGGGAAGAACCTGAACCACGAGCTTCTGAAGAGCGGGCACGCGGTCATTCTCACGGAGTACTGCGCCGTCAGCGAGTTCGGCGATGAGACGTGGGCGGTGGAATACGGGTGCTAGCGTCGTCATAGGATTGCACGGGTGAATCCACCAGCAGACCCGGTTCGAAGGCGTCAACATCATTATAACGCCGTGTAGGTATCCCTGTCCGAGGGGATGCGTCAAGGCGTCCTCCGCGCCAAGGAGGGGCGCGTAGAGGTACCCAAAGCCCGAAGGGGAGGAGGTGAAGAAATGCCAAAGCAGCTACTTGAGATAACTTTCAAATTCAACATCCCGAGAGCGGAGTACGAGGCGGCGGCGTGCGACCTGGCCAACGCGTTCGCGAACGTCCCCGGCCTTCAGTGGAAGGTCTGGACCCTGAACGAACAGGACAAGGAGGCGGGAGGCGTCTATCTGTTCGAGGACGAGTCCTCGCTGCAGACGTTCCTCGCGAGCGATCTCGCGGCGCAGGTCAAGAACCACCCTGCTTTCAGCGAGCTAAGCGCGAAGCCGTACGAGGTGCTGGAAGAGCCGACCCGCACTTGCCGCGGTCCGGTTTAGATCCCTCGGATTCGCACGGAGGCGCTATTGCGAGACGGCAGTAGCTCAGCGGACACGCGGTCATCCTGACATACTACTGCGAGTTCGGCGACGAGGCGTGGGTGATTGAGCACGCGTGCCTAGGTGGGTGTCACAGCCCCACGTGGATGTGTCATTTGAGCAAACTATATCTAGTTATAACGTTATAACAGATACTGATGAGCAGCACCTTCGAGGCCAAGCTGAGGAGGATTGGGAACTCCCTCGGAATAATCATACCCTCCGAGGTCCTCGACGAGCTGGGCTATGGTCAAGGGGACAACGTGAAGGTGATGATTCCGCTCAAGAGGAAGGAGCGACTCCTGGCACTGGCCGGTATGTACGTGGGAAAACCGCGATTCAAGAGGGACAAGAGGGAAAGGTTCTGATGTTCCTTGACACGACCATCGTGGTGGAGGTCCTCCGCTCGAGGCGGGAGTCCGAGAGGTTCGGGAGGATTCTCGAGGCGATCGAGGACGATCCCCTGTTCATCTCAATGCTCCAGCTGGCGGAGCTCTCGGATTGGTGCCTGGAGAACAGCATCGACCTGTCCGAATGGATCTCGAGGCTGAAGGGCATCGTGGGAGTTATCCCCCTGTCCGAGGACATCTGTCTGGAGGGCTCCAGGATCAAGCGCGGGATGCGGGAACGTGGCGCGTCCAAGTTCAGCCTGCTGGACGGCATCATCCTCGCGAGCGCGAGGTCGATCGACCAGAAACTGCTCACGACGGACTCCGATTTCCGCGAGGCCGAGGACGCTGTCGTTATCGCGTGAGCGGTCTCACGGGTTTCCGTAGCGGAGCGCAGGCGCCTACTTCGCGCCCGCCCCGCAGTGCATGCAGAACTTATCGCCCGCTACCAGCGGCTGACCGCACGAGACGCACATTCCTTGAACGGGCTGCGATCCAGGTTCCTCCGGCGGAGCTTCCTCCACGGGCGGTCCGGGTTCTTCCGGGGGTGCCGTCTCCTCTGGGGGTGCAGGTTCCTCCGCGGGCGGTTCCTCGACGGGCGGGGCCTCCACTGGAGCCGCGGGCGGTGCTGGAGCGACGGGTGGTGGCGGGTAGTACGCCGGGGCCGGCGGGGCGGCGGGATACGCCACGGGTGCCGGGTGCTCCGTGACCTTCCCCAGCTTGAGGAACTTCCTCAGCAGCGAGATGTACACGTAGAGCGCGATGATGGGCACGACGAGGCCCTTGATGAACAGGCCCGCCAGCAACCCTATGGGGTTGAAGTTCAGGTTCAGGGCGCCGAGCACGAACGTCGCGACGAGGATGGTGCCCACGCCGTTGACTATGGTGAAGATGGGCCAGGAGTAGCTCCTGAGCTTCCCCGGGTAGTTCGTGTCCTTCCCCACGCCCGAGATGAAGAACGCGAAGACGAACGACGCTATGATCAGCAGCACGGAAGCCCCTATCCAGGTGTACATCATGCCCTGCACCTGATCGATGATCGTGTCGAAAGTGCCGGCCGTGGTGCTGCTGAGCCCCATTATGTCCTCCAGCAGGATCGAGAGGGACTCCGCCATCGCCTCCGGGTAGTACACCCGCCATAGATACGTGAGGACGACCCACAGTATGCACATGATGCCGGCCGTGAGGCCCAGCGCCATCGTCTTCCCGCTGACGACCTTTCTCAGCCCCACGCTGATGACCACGAGTCCGACGCCTATTATCGCGAGACCGAGGTAGTCGACGTAGAAGCTGTACATTATCAGAATCACTCCCACGAACGCCTGGTCGAACGCCCTGCCCGGGTCCGAGAAGACGGCCCCGATGGAGACAACCAGGAGCAGCAGGCCTATGACGATCATCAGGTTCTGGACGAACATCGCGATGGAGCCCACGGCCCCTATCGCTCCCCCCGCCTTGGCGGTCGAGCTCGCCTCGGCCGGGCCCTTGGCCTGCGGGGCCAGAGCCGCGCCGCAACGGGGACATGTGACGTCGGTCTCCTGAATAGCGCGTCCGCAACTTGTGCAAGTTGTCATGTGCAACCCTTCCGACTGAGCCGGCATGAGCGTCAGGGTACTAATCCCTTTTGATGGCGCGGAGGACTCCATTGTGCTTGCGGGAACGCTGTGCAGGCGTATCAGGTTTCCGATGGTGAGGCCGTCCCGACAACACTCATATAGCCCGAAGGCCATCCATCCACCGGAGGATGCTCATGGATGTAACGATGAGACTCATTGGTCTCGGCATGATTGTGATGGCGATACTGTTTCACATCGTCGGTGCCGTGGTGGAGGTGGGGCCTCACGAGATGTACGAGCGATATGAGAATTCTGATCTCTCCGGAAGTGAGTTCGACAGGATGATCGCCGAGGAGAACCTCTTCGCGGGGCACCTGATGGCGTTCGCGCAGGTCCTTCTCTTGGCGGGCATCGGCTTCATCCTGTATGATGTCGCCAAGCGCGTGGGGCGGAGACCGTACGACAGGACGTTGCTCTAATCGCCTCTGTCGTTTTGGCGAAAGGCCTCCGGGCGGTAGGATCAGCGCCATTCCTTCATCTGCACCATGATGTAGCAGGCGAAGAGAGAGAATGAGACCACCAAGAACAAGACCCCGCCTACGAGGGTCACCCCGGTCACGGTCAAGGCGATGAGGAAGAGGCTCGATGCGATGATGGCGTTCACGAAAACCACGAAGAAGTAGCCCTGAAGCCTCTCGGCGGGCCCTTTCCATGGCTCCGCCCCATCCTCCTTCGATTCCGGGAGCAGGGCGCGGGCTTCACTGTCCATCTGGCGCCGCTTCCTGCGCTTCCGCTCTGCGTTTATCGCCACAACGAGGAACACCGAAAGCACGACTATCATGAATATTCGAGTTATCCACGTCCAGGTCTCCATGAAGTCTTCGTCGTCATCCTCAGGGGGAGGCACCGTGTTGTTGATGTGGATGGTCACCGCCACCTCGGCCGAGTAGGTCGTCCCGTCGAAAGAGCGCGCATGAATCGTGTGATTGCCGTCGGCGACGGACGTTGTGTCCCACTCATAGCTCCACGACACTGTTCCGCTGACCGGAGTCCACGGACCATCATCCATCTTGACCTCAACCGTGACGACAGCCCCATCGGGGTCATGCGAGGTTCCCGCCACCGTTATATCGCCTGAGACCACGGTTCCAGAGGTTGGCGCCGATATGACACAGTCGGGGATCTGATTGAAGGGAGTAGCGTTCGCCTCGTTGGAACGGGCGCCTGTGCCAATGCCGTTCACCGCCGCCACTCTGTAGTAATAGGTCATGTCATTCTCCAGGCCAGTATCCGTGTGCGAGAGAACATTGCCTATCGTTGTCAGGTATGTCTCCTGCCCTGGGGCTGGGCCTCTGAATATGGTGTAGTTCGTTATGGGTGACCCGCCGTCATCGCCCGGTTCATGCCATATCAAGTCCGCCTGTCCGTTTCCCGCCACTGCCGTCAGATCCGAAGGTGCGCCCGGCACGTCAGCAGGAGTCGCACTCGCCTCGTTCGACAGCGGGCCCTCGCCAACGAAGGTCACCGCAGCGACTGAGTAATAGTACGTGACGCCGACGAGCACGCTCGCGTCGCTGAAGGATGTGACGTTCCCGACCTCCACATGGAGGGTTCCCTGACCGGGGCTCGTGCCGCGATACACGCTGTAGTTCATTACCGGGAGTCCACCGTCCGAGACGGGCGGTTCCCACGTCAGGTTCACGTGGTCGTCCCCCGCGACGGCCTGCAGGTTGCGCGGTGGTGTGGGCAGGGCGAAGGACGGCGGATCCGGACCCATGAGCGGGTACATGTCTATCCCGTCCCCAGAGTGATACTCGTAGGGCGTGTCGCCGATCCCATCGCTTCCCGGTATGTCCTGATCCGGACCTAGCTTGTCATCGGTCCCGGCGTAGTCGCTCCAGTAGTTGCCGCCCGACGGATATCCGTTGTCCCATGTGTTGGGACCTGAGCCGGCGGCTTGCATCGTGTTGTTAATGAAGAGATTGTGAAACAGGGTGTTGTTCTCCGAGCCCATGATGATGATCCCGAAGTAGTTGTCCGAGATGTTGTTTCCCGTGACGATGTTGTCTCTCGAGTCGGAAATGAGCATGCCCATACGGTTCCGGACAGCGGTGTTGCTCGCTATCGTGTTGTTCGAGGAGAAGCCGAGCTGGACCGCCACGGAGCTGTTGTCCACATACATGCCTTCCACGAGCCAATGGGAGCAGTTGGCGAGGATGACCTGGGCGGCGTCCGACGGTGCAGTTCCCCCAACGACGTCCTTCCAGTAGTAGACGGGGTCGCCGTCGACGGTGTTGGTCGTGTCGATGGTGTGGCTGTTCCAGTGCTCGAGGAGACTACCGTCCACGTAGATGCCGTTCCGAGACATGACATTCTGGGTGATCGTGGCGTTCGTCGAGCGCGTGACGTACATGGCTATGTTGTCGGAGTTCAAGAAGAGGTTATTGTGAGCGATGGTGCTGTTGTGGGCCTGATTGAGAGTAATCCCGAAGCCGTTGCCCGAGACGTTGTTCCAGCTCACGTTGCAGTTGTGGGCGTCCTGGAGTCTTATCCCCGCCTCAATTCCGCCTACATCACTGCCAGTGACGGTGAATCCTGTGATATTCACCCAACTGGCAGTAAGATACACGGTGTCGCCAACTCCCCCACCGTCGATGATTGTCGCATCCCTGCTCTCACCCATCAGAGACATGGTCTTGTTGACGACGACATTCTCGTAATAGGTTCCGCTGAAGACGAAGACAGTCTCTCCTGGATTTGCGGCATCAATCGCCGCCTGTATCGTCGTGTAGTTCCCCGGGCCCGCCCCGCCGACGTAGAGGGTCGTGGCACTCACATCCGAGACAAAGGGAATTGAAAGGGCGAAGACGCTCGCCATCACGACGAGCACTACGAACAGACTCCACCTGCGCATGCCATCCTCCGCAACTTGAGTATGGCAGCCGTCTGAGGACATATAATCGTTTTGGCGGGAGGGCTACGTGCTCGCTCGCAGTCTCAGGGCGGAGGGCATGGCGATCGGATGGATTTGTCCCGCCACTGACGCAGTCCACAATGGCCAGTGATTTGCCAGCGAGAATCGTTATATACGCAGGAGGGCATGTTTTCACACGTAAATCACCGCCATCGTTCGCGAGGATGACGGTCATATATGCGAGGTGGAGGGGATGCACGATAACGCTTCTTGTCGACGGATAGCTGCTTCGCCAATGCTGTCCCGGGAGGCAACAGGTTTATACTCGTATAACGATATGGTTATACATGGCGAAGGACACGATAATCAAGGCCCGCATCCTCAAGTGGGGGAACTCCTACGGGTTCCGCATCCAGAAGGCCGACCTGGAGAGGTTGGGTCTCCGCCCAGGGGAGGAGGCCCTCGTGCGGTTGGAGGGGAGAAGCGATGCCGTGGACCTTTCGGAACTCCCGACGTTCAAGGGCGGGATGCCGGACGACTCCCTGCGGCACGACGAGCTCCTGGGAGAGGCCCGCCACAAGGCGAAGAAGGAGAAGAAGTGATGCGGGTCGCCGACACCAGCGCTCTGTATGCGCTCTTCTCCGAGGACGATCGATTTCACAAGAGGGCGTTGAAGGACGTGAGCGGTCCCGACCCCATCGTCGTCCCGTCCGAGATCCTGGTGGAGACCATCGACCTTCTCGCCTACCGATTCGGTCACGGTGCGGGGAAGAGGGCCCTGGATTCCCTTCTCCAGCTCCCACACGTGAGAGTCGCGGAGAAGGTCGAGTTGAGTGCGGTCGGAGAGATCTACAGCAGAGGGAAGCTGAGCCTCGCCGACGCCTTTGTGGTCCAGACCTGTGTGGCGCTCGGAGCGGATGTCCTGGCCTATGACAGGAGGATCGTTGCCGAGCTCAGGAAGCGACGCCCGTAGCGAGCATCTGGGGCCGTGCGAGTTCTCTCATGATCGTTTTGGCGGGAGCCTTACTCCTCCGCCTTCAGTATGACCTTCTCCGAGTCCTGACCCAGTTCCCCGTCCCGCCAGCCCCTACACTTAAATAGCAGCAACGGGTTTTTTCAGCCTGTTGGGAGGAAGATGATCATTCACAGAGTGGCAATCCTGCTGTGCGCGGTGGTGCTTCTATCACCTTATGTCACGGCCGGGAACAGCAACGAGGAGGAGCCCCTTCAGCAGCTGACGCTGAGGGTGGGAGCGCAGGACGACATGAAGACGAGGAACATACTCGGCCCGAGCGACATATGGACGTCCAACCTGCTCTCGCCCGTCTACGCCAGCGTCGGTCTCGAGGATCCGGCGACGCAGTGGCCGCTCCCTTACCTGCTCAAGGGAGTGGACGCGGACGACGACGGCGTCTTCGACCTGGACGAGTATGGCGTGTACAGGAAGGAGTTCGACCCGTTCGGTTTCACCGCCTATTACGACTTCAACGGCGTGCTCTCGCACGACGGCATCCAGATGACGATGGACGACCTCCTCTTCAGCTATCACCTGCGCGCGATTGACCCGCTGGAGAGGTCGCTCGACGTGATCAAGGACAAGAACAACCTGCCCGGCACGAACTACTCGACCAGCAGGTGGCTCCACGTGTGGCCGGTGCAGGACAACTGGGACGCCGCCATCCCCGTGGGTCCCGATGCGACTCTCACGTTCGCGCTGCACTTCAACCAGCAGACGACCTACGCGGGCTTCGTGAGGCACACGCTGAACGACGCGACCATAATCCCGAGGCACATCTGGGAAGGCTCGGGGAAGGTCTGCCTCGACGCGACGGCGGGGGTCTGCACCAGCTGGCAAGAGCCCATCCACGCCAACTTCGGGTACGCGTACGACCCTGTCACGCACAACGGGGTACCAGCCACCGACCCGTCCGCCTTCGACTACTCCGAAGCGGAGATCTGGGACCTGAGCGACAACGAGGTCGTGGCGACCGGGCCCTTCGAGTTCGACTCGTGGACCCCGGGTGTGTCCGCGCGGACGACAAGGTACGAGGACTACATGACCTATGCATTCGACTGCGAGAGGTCCGGCACCCCGCCCGTGTGCCAAGGCAACTTCTACTCCCACATGCACAAGCCCATCATCGACGGGATGCTGTTCAAGATCTACAAGACGGCCCAGGCGTCCGTGTTCGCGCTCCAAGCGGGCGAGATTGACATCGTGTCGTGGTCGATCCCGCCGGAGTTCGTTGGGGGTCTTCAAGCAGACCCGACCGTGGGCCTCTCCACCACCGCCGAGCGCGGGTTCACGTACCTCGGGTACAACATGCGCAGGTCCCCCTTCGGCTATTGGAACAACACCCCGCTGCAGGGTGACGACGGCTACTACCTCCGCAAGGCGATCTCGCACGTGATAGACAAGGACACGATCATAAGCGTCCTGCTGCAGGACTACGGGGTGAAGGGGGACCAGCCCATCCGCCCGGAGGACGCGCAGTGGTACAACGGGTCCGTCACGAAGTACAACTACGACCTGGACGCTGCACGACAGATACTCGACGACCACTACACCATCGGGGGATTCGGTCTCGGTTGGTCAGGCGGATGGAGGAATCTTCCGACCATAGGGACTCAAGAGGTTGAGATACTGTGCTCGCAGGCGGACTACGATCCGATACAGGCCTCCGCGTGCAACATGATCGCGTGGGGCGCCCAGCAAGTCGGGCTGAACATCGTGTCGAAGCTGATGGCTTTCGGCGAGATCACCGACCGCCTCGAGGACCGCGCGATGGACATATGGATCTACTACGAGAGGATAGGCTCGGACCCGCCGGAGTTCTACACGGACTTCTACTACTCGGGGAGCGCGCCCGCTGGGCTGAACTACGCGGGGTTCCAGAACGAGACCTTCGACAGCCTGAGCACGAACGCGCGGGCGGAGCTGGACCCGGACATGCAGAGGCAGCTGATCAAGGAGGCCAGCGCGCTCCTCGCGGACGCCCTGCCGAACGACGTGCTGCACTTCAGGGACAACATCGAGGCGTACCGGGAGGACCGGTTCGTGAACTGGACGGTCGGGCGCGCGGACTCGATATTCGCCGATTCGTACTGGTCGTGGATAGGCATCCACCCGCCCTACGGGACGACAGTAGACGTCCTGCTGCCGGGCGGGGGCACGGTGAACGAGGGCGAGAGCCTGCCGGTCGAGATCTTCGTGCACAGCGGGTACGACGACCCGCTCGAGGGCGCGAACGTCACTGTCTACGTAACGCCGGCGGGCCCGACGGTGGTGCCCGACTCGGGGGTCACGGCGGCGAACGGCACGATCGGGACGCTTACCTTCACTGCCCCGGAGGTGACGCAGGACACGATGTACTGGGTGACCGCCTACGCGGACTACATGGGGGAGTGGGGGAACGGGAGCGCCATGATACTCGTCCGAAACGTGGACCTGCTGCCGCCGGAGATGCTCGACCTCACGGCCGAGCCGGACCCGCAGGAGATGGGCGGGGCTGTGAACATCAGCCTGAGTGTGCAGGACGAGTCGCTCGTGTGGGTCATCTGCCAGGTGCTCGACGCCGGGCTCGTGGAGATCGAGAACGCGACGATGTTCTATGACAGCTTGAGCGATAGGTACTACTTCGAGCGCACGTACGACGCCGCGGGGACGTACGGGTTCAGGATATGGGCGGTCGACCTCCACTGGAACGATAACTCGACGGAGGGCAGCTTCCACATCCTGGGGCCCCCGCCGACGATCTCGGACGTGCAGTGGCAGAGGCTGTCCGGGAACATCCCGACGTCCGTGAACGTCTCGGCGACTATCGAGTACCCCAACGGCGCGGACGGGGCGTGGCTGCACGTGTGGGACCCGGACGGACAGGAGATCGGGAACTACTCGATGCTCTCTTCAGCGGACGTGTACTGGAAGGTCGTGCAGACGGGGACGGCGGGGACGTTCGCGTTCCGCATCTCCGCGAGGGACGCCTTCGACAAGTGGGCGGCGCAGGACGGCGCGTTCACGGTCGCGGACGAGACGCTGCCGACGGCGGACGCGGGCTCCGACCAGATCGTGAGCCAAGGGGATACGGTCACATTCGATGGAATGGGGTCGACGGACAACTGGCTCGTCGAGAGCTACACGTGGACCTTCTTCAACGGGACGGATGTCGTCACGCTGCACGGGGCGCAGCCGCAGAGCATGTTCAACGTGGCGGGCGGCTTCCTGGTGATGCTGGAGGTGCGCGACCCTGCGGGGAACGCGGACCAGGATTACCTCCTCGTGCAGGTCATCGCGACGGACGGCGACGGGGACGGCCTCTCCGACTGGGACGAGGAGAACACTTACGGAACGGACCCCGCTGACGCTGACACGGACGGCGACGGCATGGGTGACGGGGCGGAGGTGGCGGCGGGGAGGGACCCGCTGACCGCCGATGAGGAGGGGAAAGAGGAGAAGCCCCTGGCGGAGGAGTTCTGGTGGGTGTTCCTGCTGCTCGCGGTGGTGTTCCTCGCCGCTCTCGTGCTGCTGGTCCTCATGAGGTGGATGAGGAGGCCGGAGGAGACCGCAGAGGAGCCGGACGAGGGTACGCCGCCGGAAGAGTCCGAGTGAGGATGCACAGGCGGCTCTGAAATCGTTGTGGCGAAAGGGTCATCTTGCCCTCACATCGATCCAGTGATGATGTCCGGGCTACGTCGGTTCGGGCGGTTCGTCAGAGGCACCGGCAGACCCTCTCCTTCGGCGAAGCCATAATATCACGAGGACAGAGACGACCACGAGCAAGAAGACAATCGAGAGCGGGAACAGCCAGTCAATGCTCCTCTGATCGCTCGGCCGTTCGTCCACTGATATCAGGATCTCCTCCTGCGCCGAGTTGTCGGACGCGTCCGTCACCGTCACGCGGACGGTGTAGTTCCCGGGAGATCCAGGAGTGAAGAGCGTTTCATAGGGTCCAGGGCCCTCCTTGCTCCCTTCTGAAACCAGGTGATTGTCCTCATCGAGGATCTCGAACTCAACGGACTGCAGGCCGAATTGCTCAACGATAGTCCAGGTAATGGCGGTCGTGTCCCCCTCCAATAGAGTCTCGGGATCAGCCCGCAGGTCGAGTATCTCAGGCGGGGATTCATCGACTATTCGCACTTCGATCTCGCTACTCAGAGGGAAGCGAGCCACGTTGCCTGCGCTGTCCGACGCCAGGACGTGATACTCGAAGACGCCGAGGGAGGTCTGAGAGGTGACCTGGAATGTGTACCGGCCTCCATCCAAGCTCGCGGTCCCCGTGTTCCATTGAGTCCCATGCGGCTCCCTGTACACTATCTCGACTTCGACGACCTCACCTTCGTCCGTGACAGAGCCCTCTAGATGGAAGGGAACGAGCACCGGGGTCGAGTCAAGGGCGTCGGGAACCACCTCGGGGGGCGTTCCGTCCACGATGAGCAGGTCATCTGTCTCGACGGTCCCGCAATTGTCCTTGGAATCGCACACACCGAACGCGAGAGCGTACTCGCCATAAGGCATTCCGGCAGTATCCACGAGAAGAGAAACACGCTCTGAGGGCGAGTCGAACGAACCGTCTACCGGGTTCATGTCCCAGACGGTTCCGGGAAGGATGGACATGTTGGCTGATGCCACATCATGCCCGCCTTTCTCGGTGTCGTCCACGGTCGCCGTGATGTTGACGACGGTCCCGGGCTTCACCCGAGCGGTCGGCTGTCCGTCGAGTCTGACTTCGTTGACGTCCGGCGGAGCCACGTCGCCTACCGCGAGGACCCATCCTGGTAAGTTCACGTAGAGGACCTCGTTCACCAGCGTGGGGGTTGCTCTCATCGACACACCCGCCAGATCCATCTCCCAGATAACGTTGCCGGTGGACGTATTGAGCGCATAGAGGTCCTCGTTCGTGAAGTACACGATACCGTTCGGTGCAATGACGGGGGAGGCGATGATGCTGCCGTTGGTGGGAGAGCCAAGAGTCACGTTCCACAGGATGTCCCCATTGTTCAGATAGAGGGAGTACGCCCACCCGTCCTGTGTACCAACGAAGAGCTCGTCTCCCATGACCGCGGGCGTCGAATCCCTGGCATTCCACCTGACGACGCCTAGATCTCTCTTCCAGATTGTGGTGCCGTTCGTCTTGTGAAAGCACGCGAGGTATTGGTGACCATTGCAGCAGACTTTGTCCCCCGCGACCACGATCCCTGAGGTGAAGTAGTAGTTCTGGAGGTCAGATTGCCAGATGATGTCCCCGTTCGTGGCGTTGACGGCTGCCACTCTCTTGTGGGCAGTGTATACAACACCGTTCTCGTATGCCGGTGAAGTATGCATATGTGTCGGGACATTGCGGTCCCAGATGGCCGTGCCATTGGAGGCGTGGAGGGCGACCATCCTATCGGAGGTGAAGGGTATGTACACCACTCCGTCCACGACCAACGGTGATGCCGTGTACTCCCAGCCATAATCGACGGTCCAGACGACTTCCCCGTCGGAGGCGTTGAGTGCATAGACGGTCCCGCTGTCCTGGTGCGTCCCGAAATACAGCTTCTCCTTGTAGTACGCAGGAACCGTGTCCACGCGACCGGAGTTCACAGGTGTTATCCAGAGCTCGTTTCCATTGGACGCGTTGATGGCCTGAACCCCCCTATGGGACGCGGCGCGGAAGAGGACCCCGTTCGCGTAAGTCATCTGAACCCCTGATCCGAAGCCCGTCACCGCCTTCCAGGAGACGAAATCAGAAAGGGGTCCGTCCGATTCCGCCAGTCCCGAGTTCGCGAGGTCCCTCTGGAAGGAATGCCATTCGTCAGCAATCACTGCGGGCGGGAGCACGAGCAAGCTAATGGCACAGATCGCAGCAATCCGAAGCACCCTCATCTGGATGATTCAAGGCAGTGTGTTCATATAATTCTATCGAGGCAACCCGGGTTGCGAAAGCGGCAGGTCCTCTTGGTGTCCCTTTCGTAATTGAAAACGAGATGCTGCGAGATGCTTGCGGGAAGGAGCGTATCGGGGTCTCGCCACATTGTGTGATATCAGGAGGGCATGACCACCCAGGTCATGTCTTGTGAGACCTTCACCCAATAGCCTTCTCCCGCCAGAAGCACATCGGAGTCCTGGAGCACCCGCAGGAAGTGCGGCGGGGCGGAAGCATCGAAGCCCTCCACCCGCTCGACGGGCAGCTCCACCTTCAGGTCCGCGACGGTGTAGGAGATGTTGAATGAGGGAGATCCGATGAGGTTCCATCCCTTGAAGAGATGGATCGTCGTTTGAGCGGGCACCATTCCCGCGACGGTGAGGCTGGACGCCTGCGTGATGTTCACCCACAGACCCATCGTATGGTTGAGATTCGTTAATCCTCCGTATTCCTTGGCCGTCATGTGCCATTCCCACTCCCCGCTCGAGGTGTCGTAGGACCAGGCCATATCGTACTTGAGGGTCTGCAGAACGGTCTCAACAGATTCGTCGGACGGGATGAGCGGTATGGAGACGAGGCTCGGCCCTGCTGTGAGCGGGCGGGTGAACTTGCCCGCTTGGTTCTCTGTGCATGAGGATCCATTCGAACCCACGGCACAGACAAGATAGAAGTAGTTGTGATCGTCCTGACCCACCAGCGGGTTCACAAGGACGGACACGCCTCTTGGAACACTCGCCAGATGAGAGTAGCTGAGCCCGCTCTTATCATAAACGTCAACCCCTCGAAAGATGTCGTAGTGGGACACGCCACCACTGGGATCATCGTCAGAGAGCTGCCAAGTGATTGTGACATTCTGAAGCTGCGACCCGCTCAAGGACGCTCTGATGGCTCTTGGTGGCGCCGGAGGAGGTTGAGGAGACTGCTCCCCTGTTGTCCAGCTCCATGGGTTGGGAACAGGTCCGCCGGGTATCTGAAGCCCATTCAGGTCGTTGCCGGAGACTGTCATTGTGTACAAAGTCAAACTCTCGAACTCGTCGGAGTGAGTGAACATCACGGTCTTGTCTTCATTCATCCAGTTCATGGTGAGAGAGATGAAGGGGATGATTACATAGGAGAAAGTGGGGACTTCTATGCTCCTGCTGAATTCCACAATGATCGGGCGGGTGAGAGACACATCGACCTCCCCGTGATACGGATCCGTCGACCGTAGAAGAGGCTCATCAATGCCAGTATAGAAGGTCCATGGATTCGGGACAGGACCTGCAATGAGGTCATTCCCCTCCTTGTCCTTTCCCTGGATTTCAACTGAATACGCCGTCAGTTGCTCGAACAGTTGCATGGGAAGGAGCGTCAGGTTCGTGTCATTCGAATCCCAGAAAGGAAACATGTCAATGAACGGGATCACAGTCCAGCTGACGGAGGTCGTGTTCATCGGGTGACTGAATACGACCGAAATCACCTGGTCCAAGGGGACGTCGATCTGGCCGTCGGTAGGATCGGTCATTACAATCTTGGGCAGGCACACGGTCATGAAGCTCCAAGGATTGGGAACGAGGTCAGCTCCTGGAATGAGGTCATAACCGTCAAGGTCCTGGCCGCCCACAATCTGCACCGTATAGGTTTGGCAATCGAGGAACAGAATGGTGTGCGATAACGTCAGTACCGTGCTGTTATTTGACCAATTCTGATTCCATCCGCCAGGGTCGGGGTTGATCGTCCACATCACTGTCCCCGTGTTCATGGGCTTGCTGAACTCGACCTCGATGCTGTGGTTCAACGGAACGTCTGTCTGTCCATCGTACGGGTCGGTGCGGATGATCCTGGGCGGGCACACCGTTGTGAAGGACCAAGGATTGGGAACGAGGCTTGGAAACGGAGAGAGACCTATGTGCAAGTACACCGTGTAGAGCGTGCAGGGCTCGAAGGGAACCGCGTGGGAAAGCACTACAGAAGTGTCTCCGTTGGTCCAGGTAATCGCCCAACCTCCTCCAGGATCCGGGACTATGATCCAGAAGGGCACGGGCAATGTGAGTACATCCACCGGACCGCTGAAGAATACCATGATGTCTTGAGAGAGCCTGACGTTCGTCTCTCCATCAGCAGGAACCGTTTCGATGATGACAACGATGGTGCTCCAGTTCCACGGGTTCGGCACTGGGCCGGGTGCGAGAGGATTGCCCGCCACGTCCTCGGCGTAGGTGACGTTGAACTCGTAATACGCGGGAGAGCCGAACAGAATGTCGTGCGTCCCGCGGACGGTATCGTTCTCGTACAAGAAACTCACCCATGACCAGTTCATCCCAGGGTCCGGGCCCGAGAGGAACTGGTAGGAGAAAGATGATGTGTTCATGGACTCGTTGAACTGGATGACGATGTCGGCGTTGGGAGATGCCTCCTGCCCGTGGGCGGGAGATGTCAAGAGGATGATGGGGGAGGTCGTGTCGAGGGTCTTCTCACGCTCGGGCGCCAAGAGCGTCTCCGCCGGCGGATGTGCAGGATAGCTCAAAGCGCCTATAACGAGGGTGATGGCTATGAACGATCCCAGCACAGCTGTCGCAGACTCCGCCCGCATGCTCCTCCACTCACTATATGTTGGCGCTTGTGGGCTTAAGTAATCTCTGGTCAACTCCTCGAATCGTTTTGGCGGGAGCGAGTGAAGTCTGCGGGCTAGGTCCATGCGAAGGTGACCCAAGCATCGTCGACGGTCGAGCAGAAGAAGCTCAGGTTGATCACCCACTCGAAGCTGTCCGCCGAATGCGGGAAGACTGTGCAGACGGCCTTCTGCTCTGTACAGACATTCCCCAAGCCTGCATCACTGACCGATACGTGGGCGACGACGAAATCCGCGGACTGGTCGCCAGAGTTGGCGTAGTGCACGACCAACACCGTTCCGTAGCTTCCCGTGCACTCCTTCACGCTCGCGGTTCCGAAGACGAGCGCGGGTCTAGAAATAGTCATAGGTCCAGGTATCGTCCGTGCGGTATGCTCCATTCGTCCCAATGAGTCCCCCGAACAGAACGATGACCTCATCCTGAATCGAGTAGACCATCGGGAAATTGTACCTCACACCCGGATGGGAGCCCGGGAATAACGTAGACATGTCTGTCCAGTAGTCGAGGTCCGAATCATAGACGAAGGTTTCCCAATGGTTGGGAAGACCGCTATATCCACCGTACACAACGGTAACTTGGCTACTTGAGTCGTACGCGATCCCGAATCCATACGATTGAGCCGGAATGCAATCCGGATCGACACACATCTCTTCCCAACCATTCGTTCGGTCAAACGTCCACGTGTCCTGAAACTCCACAGATCCTTCTCCGGCTCCTCCGTACAATATGAATTTGCCTCTCTCTGTGTCAAACACCAGACCGTGTCTCGACCTAGGCTCAGGGTTGTCCCCGGGAGGGTCGACAAGCTCCCAAGAGCCAGTGGAGGGCGTGTCCCCGGGGTTGTAAATCCACGTGTCATCGAATTGGCCGTTCTCTCCCAGTCCCCCGAATAACAGGACCTCGTTGCTGTCTGGGTCGTAAGCCATATAGGAGTCCATTCGACCCTGGGGCGAGGGATTCGGAATTGAAGCATACCACATCTCGCTCGACACGACGTAGACCCAAGTCTCAGGGTAGTATGTACTGCTCTCCATTCCTCCGAACAAGAGAATCCATCCGTTGCCCAGCCCAACCATTGAATGAGAATGCCTGGCTTGAGGAGGATTGGCCGCAGCAATCTTCGTCCACTCTGCCTGTGGAAGCTCGAACTCCCAGGTGTCAGAATATGTCGTTGGTCCGTCGTACCCGCCGAACATAATGATCTTGCCCGACACATCATATGCCATGCTGTGACTATCCCGGGCGCTCGGAATAGCCCCGCTATCTATCTGAACCTCGTTCCACTGGTTGAGCACTACGTCAGGACCCTCAAGTATGTCAGTTGGATAGGCCTGCAGACCGTGGACATCGGCTGCCGTGAAGAAGTAGGAATAGTCAACCCCCATCGAAAGCGTGGTTGTGTAGAGATAGGTCCTGCCATCTTTGTAGTTCTGTGCAGGTGACAACCAGTTCCCTTCATTCATGGCCTCGTTGTAGATCTCAAAATCGAAATCGAGGATGTGGACCCTCGGATCATCTGGCCTGTTTGGGGCGTCGCCATTCGCATCTCTGTAGACCACGCAATAGGTGAACTCAGTCGATTCGTCCCCCTTCCCAGGAGTGACACCAATATCGCCACAGTATCCGGGCCAGTGTGGACCGCAAGGTTCCAGCTCAGGTGGGACATTGATTCGAATGTTGTCCCAATACGCCTCTCCCCAGCTCACTCCGAGTGTGTTCCAGTCGTACATCGAGCCCAAGAAGAACTGCGAGGGTGGCCTCTGATAGTAGCCATACGGGACGAAGTCGTACGGTCCATATATGTTGCCTCCGATCTTCACCTCAAAGGTCTCAGATGCTGTATGAACGCGCACCTCGATTCCATCATACCAGACACCTGGAATGAGTGTCGTCACATAGTTGGTCGAATGGCCGGTCAAAGCGTATAGGTCCGCGCCGTCGACATAGAGGACTGCGCTCCCGTCCGAGATGACGGTAACATTCTTGTTATACGAATCGGGAATCATGAAGTCCAAATGTAACACGTACTCTGAGGCAGGTTGGACGTCGAAGTATGGACTGAAGCCGTACGCGATGACTGGGTAGGGATAGCTAGTGTTCGCCACTATATTCGCCATGTGCAGCACGTACGGGCTGTGCGCGCTTGGCTCGACATCGAAGTAGCTGCCTGGCCACGTGACCGTGGTGAAGTCTGTAATCGTGCCGCTCTCGAAGTCGATCGAGAGGTCTGCGGTGTTCAGGACGGAAACGATGAACATGTTCCACCATGCATGTCCTGTCGTTCCTGGATCAGATGAGTCATCACCTATGATGAGAGCGCCTCCGTGAACTGGCGACGCGGAATCGAATGTTCCCAAGAAATCCTTCTCGATGTAGAGGTCGTAGGTTTCCGAATCCAGGAAGGCCCTGACCTCGAACAGGTAGTTGGTACCGTGAGTAAGAGCGATGATAGGCGTGTAGTCCGCTCCGTCATACGATTCCAGCATGTTGCCGTTCATCCTGAGGTGCACGAAGCCGTCGTCGATGACCTTGAAGGTCCCGTGAGTTTCTTGAATCCCGAAGTAAAAGGTAGTTATGTAATTCCCGGGCACCGAGAACTGCGTGGACTGCGCTCCCGCCCATCCCGGCACAAGCGAGATCATGCTGAACATGCAGAAGTCCCTGAGGAACCAGGTCTGGTGTTCCGAAAGCTGCCACATCGTACTGCACGCCGTCTCGAACAAGTTGCCCGGACTGGAGCTCATGAACCACTTGGCATGGCTACCGCCTTCCACGTCGTCCCAGAAGTAGATCTCCGATGATGGAGACACATCCGGTGGCGGGAAGACGGCGCTCACGACTCCCGCCATAGGCCCAAACGCAAGAATCATTCCCAAAGCTATTGACACAACAAGTCTTGATTTCCCTCGCATTTTTCTCCTCCCCTTGAAAGAATGGAGCGACGAGATCGTCCCTCCGAGAAATGAATCGTGTGCGAGAAAATAAGAATGCCTACGAGGGCGTAGCATGCTGAATTCCAGTAGATGAGCTTGTCCTGCATAGAACCAGATGCCCAGACCACAAATCAACTGGATATTGACCTTTTACAGTTCTCCCTTAGGATGGAGTGGCCGTTTTCCTTGAGATAGCTTCGCCCTTTCCTACTTGATTCCAGGAAAATGACAAACGAGTTGCGCCACATACTACGGATCATGAGCATATCACACGCGGGTACATCGTGCTTGTAATCACTTCCCATGCCTGGAGATGGACTCTTATGCTGCAAATCGAGCCCCAATGAGAGGATGATGGTCTACAAAGCACTAGGCAAACTGATAGACCCACACATCCGTTCTCAGACTCCAATGAGCGTCTTCGCCACTGAATAGGACCAAGACTCCAGCGTCCGAATCGTACACAACTGAGTGGCCATACCTCTCAGCAGGACTCAGACTCGGGTTCATTGGAGCCCACTCATCCTGATGCGCGTCATAGGACCAAGTGTCACCATAGACCGTTGTCCCATCAAGACCGGCGAACAGAACTATCCGACAGTTCTCGATGTCGTAGGCGTGAGCGTGATAGGCGCGTTCTTCTGGCATTGCTGCCCATGAATCTCTCTTCTCCCACTCGTTTGTGTTCCAGTGGTATATCCAGATGTCTCCGAGGTACTGCGACGCATCTGCACCTCCGTACAGGACGCTGGTCTCATACTGATCGTCATAGCTCATGGAATGACCCTTCATCTCTGGTGGCGGGTTCGCGGCAAGCAGGTTCGTCCATGTGTCCGTGTCATAGACGTATGACCATGTCTCGGTGAAGAATTGCGTCCCGTCTGTTCCCCCGTACATGAGAACTGCTTCGTGCTTCTTGTCGTATGCTATTGCCATTCCATATCTAGCATCCGGACCATCTGGCGGAACCTGAGTAGACATCTTCTCCCAGTAGGATCCCGAGTAGTGATAGACCCAGGTTTCTGAGGACGGCTCTTGATCCAAAACGCCCACATGCCCACCAAACATGACGGTCACTTCGTTCTTCTCGTCATAGGTCATTGCATGTTGAGCCCGTGCTACAGGCAAAGGTCCAGTTGGGGCAATGTGCGACCATGAACCGCTCGACATGTCATATGTCCAGAGGTCGTTGAAATACTTGACCCCCACTCCATACCCGCCAAAGAGACGAGACCCTCCAAATAGAATTGTCTTCTCATAGGTTGAATCGTATGTCATCGCATGATTGTATCTGGCTATCGGCATCGCGGGAACGTGAGTCCACAACTTCGTCGAATAGCTCAGTGCCCAGACATCATCATACGTATGGGGGTATTTGCCTCCGCCAAACATGAATGTGAGTGTCTCGACGGACGAGTATGCCATTGTATGAGACCTTCTGAGGTTTGGGTAAGGTCCAAAGGAGAGTTCCTCCCAATCACCAGTATCGTAATCGTAGGCCCAAGTGTCCCCTCGGATTCCACTGTCTTCGACTCCCCCATGGAAAATCGTGCGTTGGTTTGCCTCATCGTACGCCATGCTATGTGCGTATCTCTCTGTTGGCTCATTGAATGGATCCTGAAGAATGATATGCCAGGAGTGATCATCCAAGTCGTAGTACCACATGTCATCCAAGATATTGGTATAGTCGACCAGTCCTCCGCGGACAATGGTTATTCCATATTCAACATCATAGACCATAGCGTGTTGCGCCCTGCCGCTCAATTCGTTACCTTCGTTCTCAAAAGACCACTGAAGTGTGCCTACGTCGAACAACCAAGCATCATGACACCATGGACCGTAGAGTAGGGGCCACAGTCCACATGTGTTATAATCGCTCATCCCACCAAACAGGAGAATCTGCTCGTGTTCCTCATCATAAACCATCGCATGCTTATCACGGCGCTCTGGCCAGGTGCCAAACTGCGTAACCTCCTCCCACTTCTTCGTCGCCACGGAGAAAAGCCAGGTATCGGCCAACCCTAATGCAGTCGAATCTCTCCCCCCAAACAGCACAACCGTTTCATGGAGAGAATCATATGCCATTGCAGGAAAAATCCGTGCGGAAGGGTGAGGGTCGGGTGGTTTGGTTGGGTCTGGTTGATATTGGACTTCTTCCCACGTTTCAGTGTCGAGCCAGAAAATCCACGTGTCATCAAGCCATGGGGCTTGGGCTTGCCTTCCGCCGAATATCACCAATGCATTGTGAGGGCTATCCACATAAGCCATCGAATGAGAATCCCTCGGTGTTGGAGCCAAGTATTTGACTGTCCAATCGTTGACTGGAACGAAGACCTTTGGACCAAGGAGGGGGCCTTTGTCAGGTGCTGGCACTCCGTGAACATCCTTGGCAGTGAACTTGTAGGAGAAGTCATCACCTTCCTCCAAGACAATGGAATACCCATATCTCCTTCCGTCTTGATACGAATTGGGCATGCCAACCCATGAGTCAGGGTCATTTGGATACGGTGTCATCTCATAGTCTGTCTGTCCATATCCGCTTCCACCTTTGTAGATGTGCAGGTTCACCTTGTCATTCTCTGGAGGGTCCCCATCAGGATCTCTGTAGGTGATGCAGTACGTGAATGTCTGCGTATCCTCTCCTGCATCCGGATTCACTCCGTCAGAGGTCCATCCGCTCAACCCACACCACTCAAGAACTGGGGGATTGGAGGCGAAATAGACATCTGGCCCATCGCCATTGAGGGGTGCTGCATCTCTGCCCGAAACATCAGTTGCCAGGAACGTATACGAATAGTCCGTCCCCAGCACACCCAGAACCTCAGGGTGCTTGTACCTGGCTCCTTGCAGCCAGTTGTTAGGAGATCCTGCATTAGAATCGAATGTCATTGTCACCTCCTTGACTAGTTGCCCGCCCTTCCATATCTGTAGAAGAGGACTACCTGTGGCAGGCTGACTCCCCACGGGGCTGCGGTAGAGGACACAGTAGACGAACTCCGTGGACGTGTCCCCCGAATCAGGATCGACACCGTCATCGATCCATCCACTGATGCCACACCAATCCAGAACGGGAACGCCATCTCCAGTCGAGTACACATCGAACTCATTTGTGGGGGCATCCCTTTGGTCTTGCCACACGACGTACATGCCCTGCAGATCTCCAGGGTCAGCGACAAGGGAGAAGAGATTCGGCCGCAGCTGCTCGAGCAGACCTCCAGGATCGCTGTCATCGTTCACCCGCTGATTCGCGTCAAAGGACCCGCCTTGGTTCGAGGATTCCGCGAAGTAGACGTCGACATTATGTGGTGGTCCGGCGGGATTCCGATACCCATCCGGGTCGTTGCGCCAGTCCGTCCACGCCACCTTAGGATCGAATGTCGCATTCTGACTAATCCATGGTTCTCTCTGATCCGTTTCGTCCCACTCGGGATTGTCATTCACTCGAACGTTCGGACCGAAGCTGACTCCGTCTGATGAGAAGGCGTAATAGATGTCCCAATCATACAAGGTGTCTGGATCTTCAAGATCGATGTGCCGCCCATCTGCCCAGGCGACGTGGATTCTGTATCCGTAGATAGGAGGTTGGCCCAACAGCTCGGATTCGATGGCGACGGAGGGATCCATGAACCACTTGCTTATTGGAATATCATCCACTTGAGCGGGAGTACTCCAGCCCGAGCCCTCGTTCATGGTGTAGAGCACCGCCACAGGGTCGGTGTAGGCCATGTTCATCCCTATGTATGTCACGCCGATTGCACCGTTGGATGCGGCCGATACAGAAGCGTCCCTGGCACATGAGGCGAGCTTCGAGTCGGTGCCCCAATTGTCGCCGCAGTCAGTGGACTTGTCATACCAGACGCCATAGTCCGGGTTCTTGGCTATGGCGACATCGAAACTTGACCAGACAACGTGGAGAGCGCATCCTGCGCTGCCGTCATAGACCAACTGAGGTCCGACAAACTCAATGTACTCATCCCAGTCCCACGTGCCCTCGCTGATGACCTCGTTGGTGCTGAATGTGAGCCCGCCGTTCTCCGAACGGGAGTAGTAGATGCGGTCATCCAAGAGCAGCCCGATGTCTCTCATATCAGTCCAAACGACATGGATCCAGAAGTTTTCCGAGATAGCGACCGAAGGGAACTTCTGCTTCGACCCCACACCCAGGTTATCAGTCACTCGCACGCTTGAACCAAACGTGTTTCCACCATCCGTGGATTTCGCATAGTAGATATCTGAGTCGTGATGGCCTGCCCGATAGTCCTCCCAAACGACATGTATGGAACCATCAGAACCGACTGCCACGGACGCATTCACCTGATGATATGTCGTCACATCGTTCACTCTGACGTTCGTAGAGAAAGTGGCACCTGTAGCCACGGGCCCGAACGGGACCAGTTGAGCCGTCAGAAACACCAGCACCAAACCAATAGCCAAGATTCTAGTTCTCCTCATGATTCATCCCTCTGGATTCCTCCTCCCTGAAAGAATGGAGAAACGGAGCCGTCCCTCCGAAACTCCAATCGCATGAGAGAAAATAAGATTGCCTACGAGGGCGTAGCATGCTGATTCCCAATATGCATGGAGAGCGCTACGGGTTCACGATCCTGTCCCATTCGAGGATGGATGACTCGGCGAGCTTCTTCCCCTTCTCCGTCAAGGAGAAGTTGATCCTCCGCGGGAAGACGCCTTCCTCCTCCTTCCTCACCATTCCCAAGGAGAGCAGCTGGTCGAGCGCCTTGTAGACCGTCTCCTGGCAGGCGGGGGTGCACCGTATGAGTTCCGTCGTAGTCGCCTCTCCTTTCCGATAGAGGTACACGATCAGTTCCAGAGAGCCTCTGGTTCTATGAAGGGACGTCAATGCCATGATTTCACCTGGCACTCTCGCGACTGTTCAGCTCCGCTCCTGTCGACGAAGAAGTATGGTGTATTTAACTCTTCGGGCGCAGATGTATTTTATTATGATGCGGCAGAGCACTCCCACTCTGCAGGTTTGCCCTCGAGACCCAAGAGCTCCAGCGATTCTCCTCAGACGTTCGAGACGACCCAAGTCGCATCAGCAGAGACTTTCACCCAATAGCCTTCTCCTGCCAGAAGCACATCGGAGTCCTGCAGCACCCGCAGAAAGTGCGGCGGGGCGGTGAGGTCGAAGCCCTCCACCCGCTCAACGGGCAGCTCCGCCTTCAGGTTCGCGACCGTGTAGGATGAGTTGAAGGACGGGAAGGAGACGAGGTTCCATCCGCTCCGCAGATGGATCGTCGTTTGAGCGGGGACGATTCCCGCGACCGTGAGGTTGCAGTCCCCGGTGACGTTCACCCACAGCCCCATCGTGTGGTTGACGCTCGGCGGGCCTCTTCGGTAGTTCTTCAATGTCATGTACCATTTCCACTCCCCGCTCGAGGAATCGTATGTCCAAGCCTTGTCGTACTTGACTGTCTGCAGTAGGCGTTCCATGGATCCGTTGGACTGAATGAGAGGAAGTGACAAGAGGTTCGGTCCCTGAACGAGAGGGCGGGTGAACTTCCCGGCCTGAGCGTTATCGCAAGCTGTGCTATTGTTAGCGTCCAGCGCACACACTCGATAGAAGTATCCGCTTGGGTCCCCGTTGCCAGTGAAACTGTCCACGAATGCTGATGTTCCGTTCGGGAGGAAAGCAATGAACTGATAGCTCAATCCACTGGAGTCGTAGGTCGGATTTCTATAGACAGCGTAGCCCGTGACAGACCCAAGGCCCGTTCCATCATCGGGGGAGAGAGACCAAGTGAGGGTGATGTTCTCCATGTCCTTTCCGCTCAGCGTGGTGCTGGTAATCTTCGGTGGGCGGTGACGAATCGTTCCAGAGGGGGACATGAGGGGGTACCTGTCCTCGTTGCCGACCTGGATGGGATATGGCGTATCGCCTATGCCATCGCTCCCGGGCTGGTCCTGATTGGGGCCGCTCTTGTTGTCAAAGCCTGCGTAATCGCTCCAGTGGTTTCCGCCAGATGGATATCCGTCGTCCCATACATTTGCTGCACCGTCGTCCTCAGCCTGTTCGGTGTTGTTCAGGAAGTTGTTGTGGTAGATCCCGTTGCCAGAGGAGGAGCCGAGCTGGATCCCGAGCTGACCGCTCCGGGAGACATTGTTATCGGCGACGGTGTTGTTGTCGCTGAAATAGAGCGTAATGCCGTATTGGTTGTTCCGAACGGTGTTGTTGTCCACGGTGTTGTTGTCAGCGTAGTACAGGCGGATGCCTATGACGGCGTTCGAGGAGATGATGCCATCGACGACGAGGTTGTCGTCGGAGTTATCGAGGATAATGCCGTATTGGTTGTTCGCGGAAGCGTTGTTCCTGGACACGATATTCCTGCTCGAAGAGTCGATGTAGATCCCGTACTCATTGCCCGGGGAGGAGTTGTTCACGACGGTATTGCCGACAGAATGCTGGAGATTGATCCCCATCCTCTTGTTCGAGGGAGCGGTGTTGTTGGCGATTGTGTTCTCAGATGAGAAGCCGAGGAGGATTCCCACAGAGGTTCTGCTGATGTTCTGGTTTTCCACCGTCACACGAGTGCAATTGGCCAGTATGACCTGACCGGCGCTCAAAGGCACAACGCCGCCAGTGGCATTCTTCCAGTAGTAGACGGGCCTGCCGTTCACGGTGTTCGATGTGTCAATGACGTGAGTGTTCCAGTGTTCGACCAAGTCACCGCGTATGAAGGCCCCATCTTTGGTCATCAGGTTCCCAGTCACCGTGCTGTTGGTAGACATGTAGAGGTAAATACCGTACCAGGTGCTGTTGGAGACATTGTTCTGGGTGACGGTGACATCATCCGAGGAGTACAACCTAACGCCGTTCCAATTGCTGGTGAGGTTGTTCCGCATGACGGTGACATTGGACGAGGACTCAACGCAGACGCCGTCGGCCCAGCCATCCGATATGTTGTTGTTCGCGATAGCAACGCCGTTGGAATTCCTGAGGTGGATGCCATAGCCACTGCTTGAAACGGTGTTGTTTCGGATTTCATTGCCGTCAGAGTCGACAATAAGATAGATGCCTCGATCGCCAAGGGATATGTTGTTGCCTGCAATTGTGTTGTTGGAAGAGGAAACGAGGAAAATGCCGTAGTCCCAGTTGTCCGAGGCGGTGTTGCCCACGATCACGTTATCGCTTGAGTCAATGAGGTGGACACCTCGCCCGTTGGCCCCTGCGATATTGTTGGCTATCACGTTGCCATTGGAGCCCACGAGTAGGACACCATTCCAGTTGTCCGAAAGGTTGGTGTTCGTTATGGAGCAGTTCTCGACATAGCTGAGCAGTATCCCTGCATCGTCCAGACCATATCCGAGGACGATGGTGAGACTTGTGATGTTCACGTGGTTAGCAGTGACGGAGACGACATCCCCGGTTCCACCAGCGTCGATTACGGTGTTGTCTCTGTCCTCTCCGATCAGGGATAGAGGTTTGCTGACTGCAACGTGCTCGTAGTAAGTCCCATTGTGGATGTATATCGTATCTCCTGGATTCGCGGCATCAATCGCCTCCTGTATCGTCGTGTAGTTCCC
>JAGMAI010000120.1 GCA_023130895.1 Thermoplasmata archaeon | reverse complement strand
GAGAGGGCGAAGACGCTCGCCATCATGACGAAGACTGCAAACAGACTCCACCTGCGCATGCCATCCTCCGCAACTTGAGTATGGCAGTTGTCTGAGGGCATATAATCGTTTTGGCGAAAGGGCTCGAGGAAACGAGAATCGCAAGCCCGGATTCGAAGGTCTGGCAAGGGGATTTGTTGCCGTCATCCAGATGACGAAATTCGCAACCTCAGAATTCGTTCGAAATGTGGCGGATTGCCCTGATTGGTTTGGCATTTCTTTAAATAACTTGTGCAACAGAGAAAGGAACCATGAGTGCCTCGGACAAGAACGGGAACTTCGCGAAATGTGCGCTCTGGAGCGCCGGAACAAGCAGCGAGGAGCAAGCGAGGAGCAAGGTTTCAGCAAGGATCCTGCAAGGAAGGAGCAAGGATCAAGCAAGAGACCTGCAAGGATCCTGCAAGGTAGAAGCAACGATTCCGCAAGGATGTAGCAAGTATGTCCCTGGTAAGTCCCTAGGATATCACAAGAAACCTGCGGAAGAACTGCAAGGAACCTGCAGACCCGAGCAGCGCGATGATCGCTCGCGCCTCGAGACGCGACTCCCGAACAAGGCACCAAGGAAGTACAAAAATGGACACAAGAAAGAATGTAGTGATGCGATTCGCATCAGGAAAGCTGGGTGACCAAGTGGTCGCAAGAGAATGGAAGGGAATACCCTATCTGGCGAACGTGCCGAAGTTCCCCAAGGACAGGGAGTTCTCCGAGAAACAGATGAGCCAGCAGGAGAAGTTCTTCGACGCAAATGCGTACGCGAAGGGCGTGATGCTGCTCGAGGAACCGCCGGAGATCTACTTGAAGGAGATCAAGGGCCGCCCCCTCACGGTGTTCAACGTCGCCATGAGGGATTACCTCAGGCCGCCGAACGTGCGGGACATAGGCATCGATGACTACACCGGCCAGCCGGGCGAGGAGATCGTCATCCGGGCGGTCGATGACTGCGAAGTGGTGTCCGTGCACGTCGCCATCACGAAGGACGGCGAGATCGTGGAAGAGGGCGAGGCCTACGTGGACCCGCTCAACGCCACGCTCTGGCGGTACACGACCACACAGGAGAACGAGCTCCCAGGGACAGTCATCGAGGCATACGCCACGGACAGGCCCGGGAACGTCACGGCCGGAGCGATCGAGCTCTGAGGCTGAAGGCGCACTACGCCGTCTCCGAACCATATGCGGGGGCGTCTTCTCCCCCCCACGGGCGGTGGCCACTGCTGCCGCCCTCTTTTTTCGGAGCGTCAGCGCCGTCGACGAGAGTGATCGCATGACCTGCTTGATACTGATGTTCGACCCGGAGAGGATCCGCACGAGGTTCGTGCACCTGCCCGGCGAGAAGGCTCCAGCCTCGATCAAGACCCGCATCGGGGACTTCGTCGTCATCCTGGAAGGAGAGTTTGCGGATGATAACGCTCCGCCCTTACCAGAGTGAGTGCATCCGCGCCGTCCTGGAGCGCATCCGCGCCGGGGAGCGGCGGGCGCTGCTGCACCTGGCGACCGGGACGGGGAAGACGCTGATCGCCGCCAAGCTCGTCGAGAGGCTGCGCCCGCGGCGGGTGCTGTTCCTCGTCGACCGCATCCAGCTGGCGGTGCAGGCGCACGAAACGTTCGAGAGCGTGATGCCCGGCCGCAGCTACATCCTCCGTCCGGGGATGCCGAGACGGGACAGGCAAGTGACGATCGCGCTGCTGCAGACGATGATCTCCCGCCTGGGTGAGTTCGACGCGCGCGAGTTCGACGTCGTCTTCGTGGACGAGTGCCACCGCTCCGTGTTCGGACGCTGGAGACCGTGCGTGGAGCGTTTCTACGCTCTCAGGATAGGACTGACAGCGACGCCCTCGTGCTACTCGAAGGAGCTCTTCGGCCCCGCGACCTACCGCTACGCGCTGCGGCGGGG
>JAGMAI010000012.1 GCA_023130895.1 Thermoplasmata archaeon | reverse complement strand
TTGACGTTCCTGGTGATGATCCTTCCCTTGTCTCGGCCCTCGAGGACCCTCACCTTCACCTGGATCGCCTCGCCGGTCATGCCCGTGCGTCCGACGACCTCGACAACCTCGGCGGGAATGCTACCCTCTACCATTCGTCTACTCCCTCAGTTTCTTCAGCTTCTTGGCAAGGTCATCCATCATGGGCTTTCCCTTCCCGGCGTCGAGCACTGCCGCGGATGCCGTCGCCTTTCCCAGGCCGGCCGCGACCCCGAGCTCGCCCTTGCTCGGCACGTAGGCGTAGGGGATGCCCTTCTCCTCGCAGAGGAGCGGCATGTGCGCCAGTATCTCCTCCGGCTGAACGTCCTCCGCCATGACGACGAGGGAGACTTCTCCCCGCTCGACGAGCTTGGTGACCTCGTTGGTGCCCTTCCTGACCTTTCCGCTGTCCCTCGAAAGCTCTACGACCTGGTAGGTCGCATCGATGAGCTCCTTGGGCATCTCGAATCTCACGTATATGGGCTTAGCCATGCTTTGACCTCCTTCAGTTCTTGCGAACTTCATCAATCATCGGCTCTTAAAAGAGCAAACGTGATAGACCCGGGTCCGTATAAAAAGATTGCGTCACCTGGATTTCCCCTGGAACTCCGGGATCCTGCCCAGCACGTCGAAGCGCGTGTCCCTCACGACGGGCCTGTGCTGTCTCGCCTTCTCCAGTTCCTTCAGGTCGACATCGCACCGAACGACATCCTCCTCGTACTCCTTGGCCTTCACCTTCTCGTCCCCTCGGGGACCCACGACCGTGCTCCCGCCGAAGAAGATCATGTTCTTCTCCGTGCCCACGAGGTTGGAGTAGACGAAGAACAGGGCGTTCTCTATCGCCCTGGCCGGGATGATCGTCTGGAAGAAGAACTTGCTCGTGGAGGGCGAAGCCGAGCAGGCCACGATCATGTCCGCACCGGCGAGGGCGTGGAACTTCGAGAGCTCCGGGAAGAATATGTCGAAGCAGATGATCAGTCCGATTCGCCCGATGTCGGTCTCGAAGACCTCCAGCCCAGAGCCCCTGCCGAAGTGCAGGCTCTCCTCGAAAGGTCCGAAGTTAGCCAGGTGCAGCTTCCTGTAGGAGCGGGCATCCCCATCGGGGGTGACCAGCACCGAGGAGTTGTATATCCCCCTCGTCTTCCTGTCCATCTCCGGCATCCCGAGTATGATGTGGGCGCCGTGTTCCTCCGAAATGCGCTTGATCTTGGACACGGAAGGGCCCGACAGGTCCTCCGCGAGCCTCGGGAAATCGCCCCTGCACATGTAGCCTGTCAGGAAGAGCTCACCGAAGACCGCGAGGTCGCACTCGTTCTCCGCGACGACCCTCTCTATCTTCTCCACATTGTGCTCCTTGTTCCCCAACTCGGGTTGGACCTGGCCAAGTACGATTCTCATTCCTTCCTCTCCTCTCTTGCTCTCGACAGAGCCTTCTTCTTCTGGTCCTCCACGCCCCAGCTGGAAAGCGCGAACGCCACTATCGCGAACAACACGAAAAGCAGGATCTTCATTATCATGTCCTCCATCTCGAAGAGCAATATCATGGCGGCACCAATAAGGAGGACTATCCAGGAAGTGATATACTGCCACGAGAGACCAGTGTCGGCTTTGTCGACGCCGCCACCGCAAGCGGGACATCGTCTTCCTTCGATCCTGCTTCTCACCAAGACCTCATCACAGGACGGACAGTAGACCAGCTTCACGGTCGCGGAGAAGTTGTCTTCGGTAAAAAGGTTTTTGCGCTGTCTTCCCGCAATCCTAAGGTTCTCAGTTTGGGAGTCGAGCCTAACGCACTAGGAGGAAGGCAAGCCCCCTTTGGACGACTCTCTCTGTCCAGCCATCAAAACAATGAAATACTCCGAAACACAATGACTCTCTGGAGGAGGGAATCTGAATCCAATGGACAGGCTCTATGAGGTGATTGACTGAGAGTCCTTCCTTTTCTCTTTGTGATATTCCTTTTCGCATCGGTCTTGGCGGTTCCTGATCCTTTGGGTGATCCAGAGAATGGTGATGAAGGACTGCCTGCTTTGTCATCGGATTGGAGGATTGAGGTTGTGGATACTGATGGCATTGTTGGTAGGCACACTTCCATAGCCATTGACAGCAGCGACAACCCACACATAAGCTATTGTGATGACACTAACGGCGACCTCAAATATGCAAGGTGGAACGTGAGTGCATGGAGCATAGAAACCGTGGACTCCGCCGGTATCGTCGGCCGGTACACTTCCATAGCTCTCGACACCAACGATAATCCTCACATAAGCTATTATGACTTCAACAACACCGACCTCAAATACGCAAAGTGGACGGGAAGTGCGTGGAGCATAGAAACCGTGGACTCGGCGGGTGACGCTAGAGGGCCTACTTCCATAGCCCTCGACGGCAGTGGCCATCCGCACATAACCTATCAAGAGTATGTCAATGGCGATCTCAAATACGCAAAGTGGACGGGAAGTGCGTGGAGTATCGAGACAGTCGACACCATTGGTCATATTAGTTGGTTCATTTCCATAGCTGTAGACAGCAACGACAATCCGCACATGAGCTATTATGTTCTTTCTCCCGATTGGGACCTCAAATACGCAAAGTGGACGGGAAGTGCGTGGAATATCGAGACTGTAGACTCTATTGGTTATGTTGGCTGGGACAGTTCCATAGCTCTCGACGCCAACGATAATCCTCACATAAGCTATTTTGACTATACCAATCACGATTTGAAATATACAAAGTGGACGGGAAGTGCGTGGAGTATCGAGACAGTCGACTCCGCTGGTGATGTTGGCAGATTTACCTCCATAGCTCTCGACGGTAATGGCAATCCGCACATAAGCTATTTCCACTATATCCCGAACAGTGACCTCAAGTACGCAAGATGGGACGGAAGCACATGGAGTATCGAGACGGTGGATTCCACCGGTAGTGTTGGTTGGTATACTTCTATAGCTCTTGACAGCGGCGATAGTCCTCATATCAGCTACTTCTTCAGGTCAATCGATGATCTCAAGTATGCTACCAAGGCCGAGCTGGTGCCACCATCGCGTCTCATCGCTGTCGACATCGACCCCGACACTCTCAACCTCAAATCGAAGGGAAGATGGATAACCGCATACCTCAGCGCGGAGAACGCATCCGTAGACGACATAGACGTATCGACGATTCTCTTGCGCGACGCTCTCGTGCCCGAGGGATGGGACTACCAAGGAGACATACTCATGCTCAAGTTCAACCACCAGGACTTGATTTCCGCGCTCGAAGTCGGCGAATCAGTGGAGATCAAGCTCAGCGGCAAGTGGAAGGACGGAACTCCCTTCGAGGCATACGACTACATCAGAGTGATCAATCCAGGCAAGAAATAGTGTTTCTAGCTATCCTAAGGTTTTCAGAATGAGAATCCCCGTCGGTCCTCATCTAAGCGTAATCCATGTCAAAGACTGGCGATAAAAAGGTTTATCTAATCATCATCCATAGTTCGGCGCACGCTCCCGTAGTGTAGTCCGGTCAATCATCTCGGCCTCTCGCGATTTTCGCCCTGGCGGGAGTCGGGGATAGCCGAAGACAGGGGTTCGAATCCCCTCGGGAGCACTAGTTCTGCGGCTCAACAATCACTTTCAGAGAATCCGCGGCTCTGAGGACGAGGTCAAAGCCCTTGGCGGTCTCGTCAAGACCGAGCCTGTGCGTGATCATCTCCTGAACACGGATCTGGCGGGAAGCAATCAACTCGATCGCATCCAGTATGTCCTGCTTGCCCGCCGCGTAGGATGTTGTGGCGGTCACGTTCTTGAACCAGATGTCATTGAATGGCATTGGAATCATAGTGTCCGGATCTGTTGGCGCGAAGAACAGAACGCTCCCTCCCCATTCGACGAGAGACCAGGACTGCTCAATGGCTTTCCTTGCACCCGTAGAGACAATGACAACATCCGCCAGAATCCCGCCAAGCGCATCTCTGAGCCTATCTGGAACGGCGTCGTTCGCGGGAATGGCCGCGTCCGCCCCGAACTTGCGTGCCATCTCCAGGCGATAATCGCTTATGTCCGTGCACGCAACGCTGCTTGCTCCCCGTGATTTGGCTAGCTGAACGTGAAGAATGCCCGTGAGGCCGCTTCCCACGACGACCACGTTCCCATCCTCGATCCCCCTGACCTTCTTCTGTCCTCTGATGACGCAGGCAAGGGGTTCTATGAACACCGCCCGCTCGTGCGAGACCTCGTCCGGAAGCGGGTAGACGCCATGCTCCACATTGATGGATGGCACCCTCACGTATTCTGAGAAGCCTCCCGGATCGAAGTTCGTGGTTCGCAAGGTCTCGCAGACCGTGTGATTCTCTCTCTGACAGAATCGGCATTCCATGCACGGCACGTGATGAGAAACGAACACTCGCTGTCCCTCTTCGTATTCCTTCACGTCACTTCCGGTTTCCACGATTTCCCCAGAGATCTCGTGGCCCAGAACGCGAGGAGCCTTTGGCAACCGGTACCACTCGATAACGTCGCTGCCGCAGATCCCGCTCGCCATGACCTTGACAAGAAGCTCGTCCCGCCCGATCTCTGGCACCGGCATCTCTTCAAGCCGTATGTCCTTGTTGTTGTAGTACATCGCGACACGCATGGCTTTCTCTCCCCAGAGAACGACACGTGGAATCGATCCGCGAAACTAGGCCTCGCCGCTCTTGGCCTGATTGAAGACGTCCATCGCTTCCTTGGGCGTGGCGTTCTCGTGAACGACCGAGCGGACGGCCTTTATCATGGGTACGGAGTGCTCGTGCTGCCATATGTTCCTGCCCATGTCCACTCCCACTGCACCCATCTGGATGGCGTTGTACGTCATCTCGAAGGCATCCATCTCCGTCTCCAGCTTCGGCCCGCCCGCAATCACGATCGGGACCGGACAGCCGTCGACGACCTTGTCGAAGTCATCGCAGTAGTATGTCTTCACGATGTGGGCTCCGAGCTCCGCTGCGATCCTGGATGCCAGGCCCAGGTAGCGCGCGTCTCTCTTCCCCAGCTCCTTTCCGACCGCCGTGACCGCCAGGACAGGTATGCCGTACTGCTCGCCCTGGTTCACGAGCTCCGAGAGCGAGAGCAGGGTCTGGCGCTCGTGAGGCGTGCCCACGAATATCGACAGGGCCACGGCCGCCGCGTTCAGGCGGATGGCCTCCTCCATCGACGTCGTGATTCCCTCGTTCGCGAGGTTCTCTCCCACTATGCTCGTCCCGCCGGAAACCCTCAGAACGATCGGGTTCTCGATCGTGGCCGCGACTGATGAGCGAAGCACGCCTCGCGTGAGCATTATGGAGTCCGCGTACGGGATAAGCGGTTCCAACGTCTTCTCCGGTTTCTCCAGTTTCGTCATCGGCCCCAGGAAGTAGCCATGGTCGATGGCCAGCATGACTGTGTGTCCAGTTCTCGGCTTAATTATCCGTGATAAACGATTCTTCATTCCCCAGTCCATTTCTCATCCCCTCCCAGCAAAGAATGGGATTGTTTGTCAATAGAGATGGCGATATAAATCCTTTTGTCACCCGCCAGCAACTCACACTCTCGTGCTGACGGCCACGACTATGACGCCGCCCAACAGGATGGATGCAGCGAGATAGAATATCGGAAGGGGCAGCTTCTGAATCGCAGCAGGTCTGATCTCGCCCTCCACGTCAGCACTGACGAAACTCCACAGCAGTATCGCGACGTACTTGCCTTCCACCAGGACCTCATCGTTCACGCCAAGCGACGCGTTCTTGTCGTACACTATCGGTATTCCATTGCCCGAGTGCTGGAAACCCTCGACATAAAGGACGTCTTGGCCCAGTATCTCGTTGAAACCAGAGATCCTGCCCTTGAACTTGATCGAGATGCCGTCTGTCCAGGCGGTCCCCTCAACGCTCTTGGCGGCGTCTGCGGCCGAGTTGACGCCAATCAAGGGAAACCACACGAGGCTCAGCACGGATCCGAGAACAATGAGAACGATGCCGATTGTCAAGCCAATCTTGTTCACGCCATCCCCGCGACAGATATCCCTCAGTGCTATATCAATTGCTCTCCGTTCACTAGAGGATTCCCTCTGCGAGCTCATCGGGGATGTACTTCACGGCCTTCCTCAGCTGCTCTTTGTTCAACTTTTCTTTGTGCTTCCTGAGGAACGAGGCCACGATCTCTGGTCGACTCTTTCCCAGCTCCCGCAGGACCCAGCCGAGAGATTTCTTCACGAAGTACTCATCGTCATCGAGGAGGCTGCGAACCATTTCCAGAACGGTCTCGGCATCGGACCGCCCTTCCCTGTTCGCCGGTATTGTCGAGGTAACCGCCCCCCGCCTTCTCCATGGATTGGGCGACCTGATCCACTCGGACACCCGCGATGTGATGTCATCGTCTCTGAACATGAACTCAGCGAGGACGAAGACCGAGAGGGCGTCGCAGTTGGCCCAGTTGTCCACGTCATCGTACCATCCGCTTACAAGCTCGAACGAGTTCTTGTCCAGCCTCCTCTTGAATCTCATCAGAATGGAAGCGGCCAGGCTCCGTGCCTCGAATATCCCGGAATGCCAGAGCTCATCAGCTGTCTCGTGGATCTCCTCGAGCTCAGCGTCTCTGTGCGAGGCCGAGAAATCCCTCGCCATCGCGTGGATCTCTGGCGCTCTGATGCCGAAGCTCCTCAACTGCGTGCCGATGTACCGCTCCGCCACCCAAGGGTCGGTTGGAACCCGCTTCTTCTCAAGGGCCTCGATGATCCGCTTGGTCTCCGCTTTCACACAGACGGAACCGTGACCTGCCTATAAAAGCGACCCAGAAGGAATCACTTGAGCGCCTGGACCCTCGTCCTTGAGAGCCTCTCCTGCTTCTCCGAGAGCGATTTCAGCCTCTCGATGTCGTCCGTCTCCACGTAGCACTCGGCGTAACCGCAGTTCTCACACACGAGCAGCTTCAGAGGCCACTTCTGCTCCACTCCCGATCCCTTTGGCCTGTACGGTGCGAAGACCGATACCTGAAGACTCGTCCTGGCTCCGTTCTCACACTTGGGGCAAGCATCCTCCATGGGCATCCTCGATAGGACTAATCATCACAGGATTAGAAAAGCTTTCCCATGCTTCCTGGGGGCTATTCCTGGGGCGGCGGCGGGGGACCTTCTTGAGGCTGTATCTGCTGCGGCGGAGTCTGAGCGGGAGGCTGCGCGAGCCGATATCCAGGGTCCGGCTGCACCGGTGCGGCGTGAATGGGCTCGACCTCCAGGTCCTTGGGCTTGATCCTTACCTTGATCGTCTCCGGCTTGGGCTTGATCAGGTTCCAGCCCGCCTTTGTGACGTAGCCCGCAACGATGGCCATCACCAAGAACAGCCCGACCACGAGGATCGCCAGGGCCAGAGGTAGGAGCATCTTTGTGAAGTCCAGGTCGAGGCCGAAGTCTCCGAAGTCAGGCATACTACTCCCGGCTTGCTGCGTGTCTGGGCCTACGAACAGGTCGGCCGCCACCGCGGAGCTCCTCTTCGAGTTCTCGTCCTCCACGGTGAGCTTGGCGGTGTAATGCCCCTCGGAGGAGTAGGTCTTCGTCGGGTTCTCGCTGTTTGACGTGTCGCCGTCCCCGAAGTCCCATTCCCAGGACACTATGTCAGCATCTCCTGGATCCGACGTGTCCGTGAAGTCCACCGTGTAGTTGTCCACTCTGAATGTGAAGGATGTGCTCGGACCCTCAAGGATATCCTCCTGAGGCAGTTGATCTTCGAAGTACTCGCCCGCCGTCGGGATGAATCCGAAGGCGAACACGAGCACGAACATCAGTGTCGCGATGCCCAACGCGAGCACCACGGTTCCAAGCACCAGTTCGTATTTCTCCCTGTTCATGGAAATCGATTCGACGAGAAATCCTGTCGTATTTAATAGTAGTAGGAGTGATTCTCGGACCTGCGAATCTGGGCGAGTTCGAGCCTGATCGAGAATCGGGCTATCCGACTTCGTTCTCCTGCGCAGCCAGCTTCTGGAACATCCGGGGCGAGAAACCGTGATCATCGACGAGGTCATCGAACTCCTCCTCCCGGCAATCGCAGGCGACCTCGCCCACTTCGAGGACCCTGACCGCTTCACCGAAGCAGTTGTTGAACACCGTCAACCACTCCGGATCGGTGTCGTCCCTGAACCACTCGTCCGAGCTCAGCTCGAGCGTGACGTATTGGTAGCCGTCCTCATCCAGTCCCGCGAAGATCGAGGAATCGGTTCCGTTGCCCGGGACATCCTGCTCCTCCACGAGGTAACCGCTCGTCTTTCTGACCTTGCTCTTGCAGAGGATCGTCACCGGCCGGTTCGCACAGCCGTACTGCTTGACCATCGCGGGGATTATTCCTACGTTCTCCAACCTTATCCTCATGTCTCCCGTCAAGCGATACATCTCCAGCTCGAGGGGAATGAAGAAGGATGAGAACATGCGGCAGAACACCTCGACAAGCATCTCGATATCTCTCGCCGCTGGGATGTTGTTGAAGCCCCATCCGACGAGCCCCTTCTCATGCCACGTCAAGACACACCCTCCGACAGGTTACGGACCGTAGCGGTATAGGTGAAGGGATACCTAAAGCTGTTGGGTTCGCACTCCACCATCAACTCCTTATGCTGCGGCGTTTCCTCTTCCCGAACAGGTCCTTTCTCCTGGCCTCGAGGAGCTCATCGCTGCGACCGACGTACCCCGCGCATGTGAGCACCTTGACGCCGTGCTTCTTCGCGGACTCGAAGACGAGCGGGATCCTCTCCATCCACTTCCTCTCCCTGAGGAGGTGATGGTCTATCATGAACGTCCGCAGGTCCGTCTCCTCGAAGAGGCGTACGATGTTCCTCTGAGAGAGCTCCATGTTCTCCTTGCCGTAGACGCCCATCATGTAGCTGAGGGCGCCGTCCATTAGCACCGTCCGGGGGTTCTGCTCCACTATGAAGTCGATCTGGTCCCTCATGCACCCGCCCACGATGTCCGATGTGTGCACGAAGGCGGTGCGCCCCTCCCGGACGCAGACCTCAATGACATAGCCCATTCTGTCGTTGACACCGTGCACGACGGGCTCTGAGAACAGGACCTTCGTCCTACCGAATTCGAACTCCTGCCCGTCGGCGATGGCAACTTCTTTGGCATACTTCCTGATCTTGTTGGCGAACCTTCGACCCCTGTTCCCCTGGTTCGTGTTGGTCTTCTTCTTGTGGTCCTTCAGCAACGCGATCTTGCCCCGGAACATGCTCGGAGCATCCGGGTTGTGGTGATCGTAGTGGTAGTGGCTGACGGTGAAGACCTTCGCCCTCTTCGCCTTGTCCCTGATCCCTCTCCACAGCTCCGCCCTCCTCCTCTTCTCCGACGGGTGCGGAGGCAGACCGTATCTGTGAGGGCCCAGGCGCACGTTCGGGTCTATCAGGATGCTGCAGTCCTCGGTCTCGACGAGCGTGCACATGCTCCTCGCGCCCATGCTGTCAGCGGCCAAAGGGACGATCCTCATGGGCCTACGGCCCTCATCCAGATGTGTTCCCCCCTCCTTCTGAAGCCCATCTCCTCCGTGAGCCTGACGGAAGGTTCGTTGTCCTTGAATATATGGCCTATCGGCGTCTTGCCCTTCTCGAAGACAGCGTTGATCATCGTCGTGGTTATCGACCTCGCGTAGCCTCTCTTCCTGAA
>JAGMAI010000119.1 GCA_023130895.1 Thermoplasmata archaeon | reverse complement strand
GTGTGGAGGGAATGCTTGCGCATTCTCCTCCGATGTGCATCCCGTTGTGTCGTTCCCTTCCGGGCTAGGCCCTTTTTCTTTCGACTACTTCCGACAAGCGTCTCCGAATATACTCACGCACGGCGTTCCTAACGGCATCCTCGACGGAGACCGAGTCGCCGCTCTTCACGAGCTCCTCCAGGTTCACGACGTTTCCCTTCGGAAGCTCGATCGTCATCTTGCGGATGTAGTCTGGTGCGAACTTCTCGTCGATGAAGTTGTTGATTGCGGCTCTGACGGCGTCGGATATTGTCGCGAATTGTCCGCTCTCCACTAGCGCATGGAGAGCACTCACTTGTACGCTTGGCACCCTGACAGTCACTCTTTCTGATTCCGACGCCATATTGGTTCCCTGTAGTTCGCGTCGGACACCACTTTCGTATTTGTCCGACAATTGTCGGTAATAGCGTATTCTATATAAATAGTTTCTGACGCTCTCGCTGACGCAAGGAGGTGAGGATTCCATCACCGCAAGGAGTCTGAACGTTTTTTATCTTGTGAAGCATACACAACAGAGACCCGGATGAGAACGGCAGACCCGTACTTCGTGGATCGAGGCGTCTTCAAGAGATTTCCCCAGAGGAACATCTGCTTCAGTCGGGCAGCGTGGGACGAGGATTTCACCGCATACGGCAGAGGGATATACGACAGAGCGGAATCGAAGATGGAAAGGGGACAGAAGGGGTACGCGAGAGAGGATTATGCTGCCATGTCGGCTGCGTGGTCCGTGCACGACACCTTGCCCCGCTCAAGAGGTCTGCGGATGGGCGGGAGCCTGTCGGCCTATGCCCCGGCGTCCAAGCCCGCAGAGGCTCAGGCGGACCCAGAGAAGAACTCGGAGTTCATCAGCCGGTTCGCGAAGGACCTAGGGGCCGCGGAGGTCGGGACCACGAGCCTGAACTTGGACTGGGTATACTCTCATGATGCGGATGGAAAACCGGTGAACCTCGAGGAGTCCGTCAGTCATGCAATCGTCTTCCTCGTTCCGATGGACCAGAAGATGCTCGCTCGTTCGCCCGGAGTGCCCGCCTCCACCGCGGTCGGCCTGGCGTATTCCAAATGCAGAACGATTTCGGAGAGCATCGCGCGTTGCGTGGCCCAGCTTGGGTACAATGCCCATCCAGCCGTGAACGAAGTGGCCCTCTCCGTGCCGCTGGCAATAGATGCCGGGCTCGGAGAGTTTGCCAGGAACGGATTGCTCGTCTCGGACGTGCATGGGATGGCGGTAAGGATTGGCAAGGTTCTGACGGACATGCCGCTGCAACAACACCCGCCCGCGGATCTGGGTGTGAGGGATTTCTGCAGGAGATGCAAGCGGTGCGCGGAAAAGTGCCCGCCCAAGGTCATATCCTTTGATGATGAACCTAGCGGGAAGACATTCTCCATCTCCAACAACCCAGGAATCGTGAAGTGGTACGTGAACGTCGACCGCTGCTACGAGTTCTGGTGCAACAACGGGACCGACTGCTCCAATTGCATTGTGTCGTGCCCTTTCACCAAACCGGATACGTGGCCTCACAGGCTGGCCCGATCGGTAATCAGAAGAACCGGCTTGCTCAACGGAGTGTTTCTGCGACTCGATCGTCTCTATCACTGAAGAGCGCCCCAAGCTCGCAGTTCCCCTTCTCTTGAGAACGTCGTTATGGGGCCCTATTCTTCCCCGATGTCGACGTCCTCGGCTTCAGAGGCGGACGAGGGGAGGTATCTCATGATTGTCCCCGCGATTACCAAAGACGCGACCAAAAGGCTCACGGGGCCGAACATGGAAGGGTAGGTCCACACCTTCCAGCCGTCTTCAGCATATACAAGGAACGACAGAAGCAGGAGAGCGATGTATATCACGAGGAGTATGGACCCGAGGATGATGAGGCCGTTTCCCAGGTCCCGCAGCGTCGTCCTGTCCGCTACCGCCATATCGTTCTCCACGCTGGATATGGGGATTCGTGTGCTAAAAGGCTTTCGCAGAGATTCCAGCGGGGCGTTCCAGGATGCCGAACCTCTGCTCTGTGAGGAAGTCGGTGTCGGGTCCAAGCTGCCTCTCCACGATGCTCTTGGCCAGGAACTCGAAGGCTTGCTGGACGTTGTTTCCCGTCTTTGCACTCGTCATCATAACAGAGGAGGAGAATGCATCACCGAGTCTGAACACATCGTCCTCGTAGACCTCGACCTGATCGACGAGGTCGTCCTTGTTCACGATGATGCACATGGGCAGGTCCCTCATTGACTCGGGCGTTGCCGCAATCCAGTGGTCAAGACTCTCAACAGTGCTTCTCCGGGTCACGTCACACACAGCCAGCAGTCCCTGAACTCCGCGGAAGTACGCCTCGTCCGTGAGGTCTGACAAGGGCAGATCCCCCATGATGTCCCACAGCGTCATGTCGATCTCTATCATCTTCTCCCGAAGCTCCAGCTGGAGTTTGACGACCTTCTTGTACACTTTCGCGCCCATTGTCTGGCGGTACTCCCCGTTAAAATGGTCCATCATGTATCTCTTGACAAGGCAGGTCTTTCCCACTGCTCTGTCGCCGATCAGGCAGAGTTTGATCTTCATCCTGTCATGATCCACGGTAGAGCCCCTCAGGATATGGACTCGATTGCAGCTTAAATGCCTTCTTTCGTGTTTATCAGGATTGATAGTGAGTCCGCATTCACCTGAGGAGCCTGTCCATGCTTCTAAAGGCCGTTGCAGAACGTATCGATGCCACTGATGACCACAATCTGGGCAAGGATCAGCAGAATGTAGGGATGGATTCCTTTCTGTGAGATGCGACCTAGAACCGCGCGGAGATTGTCCAGCCTGCCCTCCGAATCCTGATCGGCCAGGGAGTTCCGACAAACGAGATGCTTCAGCCAGCCCCTGTGCTCCTCGAACCTCTCTTTCCCGACTTCCGGGGAGAAGCGGATCTCCTCGTCGTCCACAAAGATGAATGGGTTCCCATGTATCTCGATCGTCCTCTCCAGTCGGTTCAGCTCGGCGAACAGCATCTGCAGCTTCAGGCTGTCATCGATGTCTTGCTCCACGAAACGGAACTCCGGGAAGTCCTCAAAATCGGGCTCCATATGCCAGGATTAGAGAGGCATATCAGAGTATATCGTTTTCCTTTAGATTTTCAAAGATGATAACGAGATGGCCCTGCAGCCAGTCCAGATCATATGCTCTTTGTCCTTTCGAGCAGGCAGGCCATCATAATCGGGAGGAACGCTGTGGCATCACCCTCGATCGTGACTTCACTGGCCTCCTCCGCCACCTTTCCCCAGGATATCCCTTCCCTCACTCGAGCTCCAGAGAGACTTCCGTCATACTCGAGGGCCGTCGTCACATAGACGGCGTAGTCCAGACCCCCTTTGAATTGGTTCCACCACATCGTATGGTGCTTCGATATCCCGCCACCGACCATCAGGGCCCCGGTCTTCTCCGCTTCGAAGACCATGTCACTCAGCTCCTTCTCGTCCTGGAAGACGTCAATCGTGAGGTCCTTGTGCTCCTGCCAGAAGCTCCACACCTGATAGCCGAACGCGCCGTCTGTGATGCCGGGAACGTATACAGGGATCTTGTTCTTCGCCGCCCAGTAGAGAATGGAGCCCTGGTCATCCAGGCTCGAGCCGAATCGCCACAAGAGGTCCTTGGTCGATATCCTCCGGGTCCCCTCTTCCCACATCTGTTCGAGCACGGGCTGGATCCGCTCCTCGAGGATCTTGCCATAGCTCTCGTTCGGAACAAGGACGTTCCCAAGCCTGTTCACACCCTCGCGGTGAAGAAGCGCGTCGTCCATGTCAAAGCTCCCGTGATAGTACTTGGCCCAGCTCCTCGCCAAATCGTGGTCAACGGTTCCGCATGTGGTGATGACGACGTCGAACCATCCGAGCTTCAGCATGTCCTTGATAATCCCCCTGGCCCCGGTGGCGATTATGCACGCGGGGAACGAGAGGAACCTCAGACAATCCTCATCCTCGATCATCCTCTGAAGTATCTCTGTCCCATCCGCCAGCTTCTTAGCTGTGAACCCTCCGGAGGCTCTCATCGCGCTCACGAGATCGCTCACGCTCATGCCCTTGCGAATGGAGATGTCCTCGACCACGTCGGACAGGACGTCCTCACGGTTCATCGTAGACGGGTAAGCGGGACATGCATAAAAGCTCTCATGGGAAAGATTATTAATCGGTCGCGCAGATGACACGGAGATGAAGGCCAAGGATGTGATGGTCAAGGATACCATCGTTCTCTCCCCTGAGGAGACTATTGCGGACGCGGTCGAGAAGTTCGCGAAGCATAGGATCGGTGGTTGTCCTGTCGTGGATGACAAAGGATGCGTCCTGGGAATCATGACGGAAACGAACATACTGGAATCCCTGAAAACGCACTACAAAGAGCTCAAGATGAGGGTTCCTCCTGAGACGATAATCGGAATCAGCTTCGTGGAGATTGCCAAGAAGAGGGAGGCCGTGGAGGCTTTTGAGCGGATAGCGAACACGCCTGTGAGGGATGCCATGACAAAAAAGGTCATCACGGCTGCGCCGGATGATGAGGTCGAGGACGTGATCCAGATGATGGTCAGGAACGACGTGAACAGAATCCCGGTCGTTGACAAGGGTGTGCTCGTGGGAATAGTGACGCGCGGCGATATCCTGAGAGCCGTGCAGGGCATTCTCACCTGATCAAGGCTTGAAGATCCCTTTTAGCTTGTCCTTTATGCCTTCCCTTTTCGCGCTCCACTCGAACACTCTATTGCAGTCCAGGCACTTCCCCCATCCGTTGTCGTAGAACTCCAGGTTCCTTGACTTGCAGGCGCCGCATATGCCCTCCGTCGGCTTGGCGATGCCCCGCCTTTTCCTCTCGTCCTCAAGCCTCGGGGCCAGGCGTCTGGCAAGCTCTTCGGCTTCCTTTGCGAAATACGTGCCGTTCACGTAGTCGCCCTGCGACAGGATCTCCTTGGCCTTCTCGAGGACTGTCTTGACCTCGGTGACGTCAATCCGATACTCCTCGGCCTCGAAGATAAGCGGCTCGACCTTCATGATTATCCTCTGGGCGTTATCCACCTGCCTCCGCCTCAGCTCCATCGCCTTCTGAATCTGCTTGTGCTGGGACTGCATTGCAGCGTGCTCCGCTCTCTTGGTCAGCTCGTTGCAGAGGATGTAGTCCTTGTTTCTCAGCGCGATCTTCGCCTGTTTTAGGAACTTCTCGGCTTCCACGATGTCGGCTCCTACGTGCTCTGCTTCTTCGACTATGACCGACGTGGCCGGTATGGCCTGCTTTATCTCCTCGATCCGGGTCTCCTTCGCCTTCTTGGCAAGCTTCTCAGCTCTCGCCAGATGCTTGAGACTGGCGGTGTAGTTACCGCTCTCCATGGCGTCCTCGGCCCGCCGGATGATGTCCCTCGCCTTGGAGATGTCGGCACCCAGGTCAGCGACGTCGAAGACGAAACGTCGGGTCGAGAGGAAGGTCTCCTTTGACTTCTGGACGTCCGCCGCATACAGCTTCTTCGTGGCCTTGTCGATGCTCTTGATGACTTTCTTGTCCTCGAATATCGAACCGTCCGCATAGGCCTTCTTCGCCCTCATGATCACGGAGATTGCCTTGTCGACTTTCGCATCTGTCTTCCCGCTCTCCCTTACAAGACCCTCCGCCGAGAGCAGCGCGTAGCTGTACGTGTACCTGTGGAAGTTCCTGAGCAGGTCATCTATGTCTGCCAGCGCTTCCTGAGTCAGGGACAGGGCCTTCGCGTAGCTGCCCTCCTCATATCTCATGCGGGCGCGGTCGACCAGCTCCTCGACTCTTCGGAAATCCACGTCGACGTTCTTGCCCTCTATGATGACCGGGTCCGCCTCCTCGTCCTCCAGCGGCGGGAGTTTCTCGGCCTCTTCCACAATCTCCTGCACGTCCTCGCCGATCTCGGCCGTTTCCTCCTCGTCCTTCTTGAGTTCCTCGACCTCATCCTCCAGGAGGAGATTGTCGATGTCCTCGGCCGCGGCGATCGCCGACACGATGTCGGCCTTCTTCTTCAGACCCTTCAAAGAAATCGAATGTTTCCTGGCGAACTCTCTGAGCTCCTTGACCTTCATCTTGGACAGTGTGTCCTCTACTGCAAGCGGCATGGATGCTCCCCAGGAAGCTGTGCGCTAATCAAATCGTGCGGTAATAAAAGTTTCGACGTCTCTCACCGCTCAGATACTGGAGAGTCGGATGGATCATCCCGTCCTGTCTATGACGGCACCAATCTCCTTCTCGAACATGGAGACGAGTTCTTTGGCCAACTCGTCTTTCAGTTTCTCGGGAACGAGCTCCATACCCAGTTTCGCCCCGCACTTCGCAATCTTCATGAGAGCGTATCCTTCCTTCACCTTCGCCTCTATGAAATCGGAGACGGCCTCCTTCACCTCTTGCTTAAGCTCTGGATTCGACTCGAGCTTTGCCCTTATGTAGCGCTTTATCTCGTCCTTTATGAGGTCCCTGACTGCCTCGATGACGATGCCCTCTGAGCTAAGCACGCCCCCGGAGGCTTTGATGAAGGGTTCCACGATGCTCTCCTCTGCCATGTTGCTCCCTATCTCCTCTTATGCTAAAATCCTTTGCGCATAAGTTAAATACCCTCCTCCCTTGGCCAGAAACATGAAGATGATGGAAATCTACCGTCTGGCAATCAGGATGGGTATGGAAGCGGATCCCAGGGGCAAGAAGTTCGTTCAGGGTGAGCTGAGGAAGACGAAGAAGAAGTTCGAGAAGATGAACGATGAGGAGAAAGAGGATTTCGATCTGGAGAAGCTGAAGAACCCATATTCCGACAGCAGGATGCTCTACGGCGATGGCGACAGGAAGGTCAAGAGAGTGCTGGTGGGCATCGACATGACCTCGGGTGAGGTCGTCATGGCCGATCGTCTCGAGGACAAGGGGAAGAAGATCGATCTCATCCTGGGACACCACCCTAGGGGCCGCGCTCTGGCAGAGCTCCACGATGTGATGCACCTTCAGGAGGAGTGGATGAGGAGCCTGGGGGTTCCCATAAACGTGGCGGAGGGGGTCATGCGGGAGAGGATAATGGAGGTGCAGAGGCGAGTTATGCCTGCGAATCACTCTCAGCCGGTGGATGCCAGCCGGATATTCGACATCCCGTTCATGACCGTTCACACGCCCTGCGACAACATGGGATACAAGTTCGTCCAGGGACTGATGAACAGGAAGAAGCCTGAGACCCTGGGGGATGTGATGAAGGAATTGAAGAAGGTTCCAGAGTACAAGGAGGCTATCAAGAACGCTGCGGGGCCCAAGATAATCATCGGCGCGAAGGATGACAAGGCGGGCAGGGTCATCGTCAAGTTCACCGGAGGCACGATGCCGGGCAAGGTGGTGTACAAGGAGATGTCCCAAGCGGGCGTGGGAACCATGGTCGGGATGCACATACCCGAGGACCATCTGGAGGAAGTGAAGAAACACCACATGAAGTTCGTGGTCGCTGGGCACATGGCCTCCGACTCCATCGGGCTCAACCTGCTGGTCGACAAGCTCGAGGAGAGGGGGATCGAGGTGATACCTTGCTCAGGCTTCATCAGGAACAAGAGGAAGTAGACGGCCGGGCCGCGCTCGGTGATGACGCAGGCGAAGAGGTGGTCTCTGGCAAAAGGCTTTATTAAATCGCAATGCCATTATTATTGATGATGTTCCCAGAGAGAGGGGGCAGCGTGTTCAAGGACATGAGCAAGCTCTCCTTTGAATATCTGCCAGAAAGACTCGTTCATAGAGAGAAGCAGGCGAAGCGGCTGACGACCCTCTTCAGGCCGGTCATCGAGTCGAACGTGACGCAGAACGCCTTCCTCATGGGAAGCGTCGGGACAGGGAAGACCCACCTCACCAAGAGGTTCTGTATAGATTTCCAGAGGTTTGCCAACTCGAAGGGGAAGAACCTCGAATACGTGATAGTGAACTGCAGGCAGAGGAACACGGACTCCGCCGTTCTCCTGAGAATCCTGACGCATTTCGATGAGCGGTTCCCGGACAGGGGGTTCAGCATAACCGAGATGCTTCAGATCCTGCGAAAGCACATCCGGAAGAGAAAGGCCCATCTCCTTGTGGTCCTCGACGAGGCGGACGTCCTCTTGAAGAAGAGCGGTTCGGATTTGATCTACAGCCTTTCGCGTTTCGATGAGGAGTCCGTGGGACAGAAATCGTCGGTCTCCATGATTCTGATCTCCCAGAAGTACGTCCTGGACATAATGGATGTCCCCTCCCTTTCGACGTTCAAGAGGACGAACATCATCGAGTTCGGGAAATATCCGACGGACGAGCTCAGAGACATAGTAGGTGACAGGGTGGAGCTCGCCTTTCATCCCGGGATGGTTGAGGACCAGTCGGTGAGCCTAATAGCTGACATAGCGTCGGAGTGGGGGGACGCCAGGTATGCGATCGAGCTCCTCGAGAAGGCGGGGATGCTGGCGGACGAGGAGAGCTCCAAGGAGGTGACCCCGGAGAACGTGCGGGCCGCCAAGGCCGAGACGTATTCAACCATCACTGAGACCAAGATCGGCGAGCTGGACCCGCATAAGAAGCTCGTTCTGCTGGGGATAGCGAGGAGGATGAAGCGGGAGGCGTACATAACCACTGGAGAGGCCGAGGAGGGATACGCTATCGCATGCGAGGAGTTCGGAGAGAGAAAGCGCGCGCACACGCAGTTCTGGAAGTACCTCAAAGAACTGGATGCTCTGGGTCTCATAGACACGAGGGTGTCCAGAGAGGGGATGGTGGGAAAGACGACGATGATATCTCTTCCGGAGATTCCCGCGAAGGTCCTGGAGGAGAGGTTGGAGAGCGGGTTGAGGCTTTGAGATGAAAAGACCCTACAACATGACTGGCGGCCTGTGCTATCTGGTCAAGGAGAAGAAACCGGAAATCAGCTTCAGGATATTCAAGATGATCAGGGAGGATGGCGCTCCTGGGCTTTGCGTCACCCGCCTGCACCCGGAGAGAGCGAAAAAGGATTTCGGACTCGGGGATGTCAGGATAATATGGTTGTGCCACACCCCTGGGGAGGACTACCACGACCCGACGGCGCTGGGGACGCTCCTCAAGGTGATAAGCAAGTTCATCCAAGACCAAGGTGAGTGTGTCGTTCTTTTCGATGGATTCGAGTATCTTATGATGAACAACGGTTTCCTCCAGACGCTCCTGTTCGTTGAGAACCTGAATGAGTTCGTGATGCAGAACAAGGCAATTGTGATATTGCCCGTCTGTCCAGACACCTTGGATGAGAAGGAGCTCGCGCTTCTTGAGAGAGACCTGCAGGTCATCGAAACTCCGACCGTTGAGAGGGGACTGGAAGCCACCAAGTTGATAAAACTGCTCGACAACTACTGAGCAAGCTTTATCTGGCGGGCATGAGTTGTTCCGATCGTGGAGGGGAACAGACTACTGCGGTTGCTCGTCACAATGTCACTCGTCGGAGTCGTGGGGCTCTTCGCCTATTCGCTCTCACTGGAGCCAGTTGACAAGAGCATCGGGGAGATCGGTACGGATGATGTGGGCTCTCTCGTGTCCGTGAAGGGCGTGGTCGCGACGGCCTGGAAGACGTCAAGAGGGGACCTCAGTATCATCCTGACGGATGGGGTGGACTGCATCCATGTGTACATCCCTGAGAAGAGCGTGCCTGGGGACGAGCGTCTCATTCCAGGCACGGTTGTGTCGGTGAGCGGCGAGGTCCAGATCTACGCAGGAGAGCTTGAGATATTCGTGACCTCCTCCACGAGCATAAGGATAGTGAAGGAGTCGACCAGTGGTTCCATACCACCAGGCGTCCTCGCAGAGATGCCCGATGTCTTCGCAGGAGAGACCTTGCGCGTTCATGGATCGGTCCGGAACATCCACGTTCTGAGAGATGAGAACCTTCAGGCAATAGGCTCCGTATTCGACCTCAGCGCGGACGGATATGAGATCTCCTGCATGGTCTTCGGGTGGGACTGGGAAGTGGACCCGATGGGCATCACTGAGGGCGGCACCACGGTCTTCGAGGCGACCTGGGGGTACTACGCAAGGGAAGCGATGTGGCAGCTCGTCTCGGACGAGCCAAGCTTCGGAGTCTAGCCCTCCAATTGGACCTCGATTGTGTTGTCCACGTACTCGAGGAATTTCTCCTCCTTCCCCTTTGGTATGGACGCGCCTGCGGCGATCGAGTGGCCACCACCGGCCCCGCCCAGGACTTCCGCCGATTCCTTGAACGCCTCTGCCAGGTTCACTCCCTTTCCCACTAGGTCCTTCGTCGCCCTTCCTGATATCCGTGTTTTCTCGGTCAGGACGGAAAGAGCCACGGTCGCGAGGTCTGGATTGAGCATGTATCTCATGGCGACCCCGCCGATCGTTCCCGCAAAGGAGGGGTTCTCGACGTAGAAGAACTGCGTATGGTTCTTCTCGAACGCTCCCTCGTCCTCCACCTTCTTGAGTCCCACGAGGACCAGATCCAAGAACTCCTTCCTGAGCCTCTTTCCCTCTTCCAGAGCGGACTGGTCGCCAAGACATATCGCGACCCCGACCCCGTCCTTCCCGAGCCTTCCGCAGGCGTTCACGTAGGCCGCGGTCCAGTTGGCATAGGTTCCGCGGGACACGTCCCAGTAACCTTCCTCGATCACTCCCTTCACGTCCTCCGCCATGACGCCCTGCTCGAGGAGTTTTAGTGACACGGCCGAGATGAGCTTGGTCTTGGACTCGCCCTCCAGCTCCTCGACGCGCATGTCGGGGGATATGCCTAGGTCGGTGAGGAAGGAACCGGCACCACCCACGTTGCCGGATATGCCGATCACATAGGGATTGATGGAAAGGGACAGGGCCTCCGCGAGGGTGTCACCGAGGAATGTGTGCGTTCTGTCTATCCTCATTACCACCTTCTCTGAGGCCTCCTTGACGATGGAGCGGTTGAGACCTTCTAGACCGCCTGGGTGCTGTCTGTCTGCCACGGCTCCCGCCAAGGCAATGCCGGCCAGGTCCCAATTCGCCTCGTCCATGACGGTGGCGAGGGTGAAGGACAGGGTGGCCGCACAGGCGCCCTTTGTCCCGTCTATTCCGTGAAGGTGAGAGTTTATGTGCACGATCTTCTCGCTGTCTCCTCTGGGTTCGTGATGGTCGAGGACGATCACTTCCGCGGACAGCTTCTCGAGGGCTGGGAGGCTATTGCTGCCCATGTCCGCCATGAGTATCACATCCTCGTCCCCCTCAAGGGTCTCGATGAAGGCCTCGTCGAGCGACCGGGTGGTCCTCACCTGGAAGCTCAGTCCTTCACGATGGAGCGCCTTCGCCAAGATGCCCGCGGCGCACAGTCCGTCCCCGTCGTAATGAGAGACCACCTTCACTCTCGTTGCCGAGGAGAGCACGTCCACGGCTTCTTCGAGCTTGCGTGAGAAATCCTCAGGCAGTTCCAGAGACATGGCCTCACTTCACTTGAAGCTCAGCCGTTTTGATAGAATACTTCCAGTCCTTCGGCATCACTCCGGTCCGGATGTAGTACTTGGTGATCCTCCTGATCTTGGCTTCGATCAGATGGAGCCCTCTCTTGTTGTGCAGGTCCTTGGGGTTGGTCTTGAGGTGCGCGTTCAGCTGCACCGCCTTTCTCATGAGATTCGACAGGTCCTCCGGTAGGGAGGGGGTCATCTCGTTCTCCCCAAGTATCTGAGTGATGCTCTTTCCGGTGGCCAGGCGGACGTTGGGCACGCCATGCTGGTCCCTCAAACGAAGGCCTATCAGAGCGCTGGACATGCCCTCCTTGGAGTACGTTACCACGAGGTCCTCGATCTCTCTCGGTTTGGGCTTGACCCACTTCGGATTCTCTGTCAGGTAGGGCCTCGTCGAGGACGCCTTTCCCTTCTTCTTTGCATGCATTCTGGCCATTGGAAACCTCGGAGATTCCACAGATGATGCATCTACTATTTAAGATTGGTGCAGGCAGCCAGTCGCCTCATTTCTGGGCTATGAGGGCGGCATGATCCTTCTCGTACGGGTCCAAGCTGACCCTCTGCAGGACCTTGACCCCCGAGCGCGAGAGCTCGTCCTCCACGGCATCATAGACCCGCGTGGGCCTCTTCGTCACATCCACGCTCCTGGCCTTGATCATGAGGAACGCGTACCCTCTCTCCCGTACCAATGCGAGATTCTTCAGCAGGATTCCCGCCTGGTTCCTCTGGGCGACGTCCTGGTAGACGATGTCGGCCCTTCCGATCGCCGCTTGGTAGCTCTCGGGCTTGTTCGCGTCGGCGAGGATAGGCATCATGTTCTTTCTGGACTCGCTCAACGAGACAAGCTTCCTGAAGGGGCGAGGTGATAGCTCAACGCAGTATATGACGCCACGGGAGCAGATGTCCGACAGGTGGCTCGCGGTCGTCCCGCTCGCCGCGCCGAGGTACAGGACGGTCGAGTCCGCTGCGAAGGGGAAGACATCGCATCCTTTGAGTATGAGAGCCGCCAACTTGCTCCTCCTGGGATTCCAGAACCTGTACTCGGTCTCGTCCTGGGTCTTCAGCCTCTCACCATAGACGGCTTCCCCGGGAACGAGGTTGCGAGTGAACAGGCCCAGCCCGTCCGTGTACACGTGTTCCATTCCCGCTGGTCGGATCCTCGGCACGGCGCTCTCATCCGCCGAGGAGTAGAAAACTCTTTCTAGGGTGGAGGGGCAGGGAGAACCGCACGCGCTCGGGAAAGTTAACCTTGAACAAGGTTAACCGCTGGACCTCGGAGACGCCGAGACTCGCCCCGAGCAATCCGTTTCATTCAGCCATCAATAACATTAAAGATTGGGGTTCAGTTGCAGTCATTGAATGTCGGATGAGGACTTGAGGAAGGAGATCAGGGAACTCTCAGATAAGATGGAGAGGTTGGAAAACACCATAAAGGAGATGTCCGCGCCCTATTCCCAGGCCCTCAGCTATATCGAGAAGTTCCAAGACATATCAAAGGGCTACTTCAGGCTCTTGGAGCTCTACGAGAGATACGGAGCCATTTCCCCAGAGGTCCTCCTACCGGGCCTCAAGGACCCGATCTCGATCGAGATCGTCAAGATACTCTTCGACGCAAAGGAGAGGAACATATCCGAGATAACGAGAGAGCTGAAGACTAGGAGAGGGACCGCATCTAGGAGGATAGTCCGAGAGAGGCTTCAGATCCTGGAGGAGAAGGGAGCGGTGGAGAGCACGAGTTCGCAAAAGAGCAAGAAGTACAACATCTCTCAGAGACTGCTCGACAAGTGGTCACAAGTGCTCGCTTTGCCTAAATATGAAGGTCATTCATATGAAGACAAGAGGTGATACGAAATGTCGGAAACAGACGCAGGAGAAGTGGCGGAGATTCTCGAGGTCGTCTCAGAGAAGATCCCGGCACTGCTGAACAGCCTGACTGATGTCCTCTACGGAAAGGATCAGGCGATGAAATACGCCCAGGCGGTAGCGGGGTTCTACAAGGCGCTGAAGGAAAGCGGGATGACGGACGACCAGGCCTTTGCCCTGACGGAGACCTATATGTCCAATCTAAACTTGGTTGGGATGATCGGCGACGCCATGGGCGGGAAGAAGAAATTGCAGTTCAAGGTTGGCGACGAGAATGACATCGGAAGCGAGATCGAAGCAGAAATCAAGAAGAAGATCAAGAGGGAATCCGAGGACGAGTGAGCCCGTACTCGATGTGGCGGTCTACGTCCCCGTGCTGCTGGTCAAGTTCAGCCTCACGTTCCTACGATACGAGATG
>JAGMAI010000118.1 GCA_023130895.1 Thermoplasmata archaeon | reverse complement strand
TCGACCTCCTCACAAAGAGCTACCAATCGGCGGGCAGCGTAAGGAGTCTCATCGGCAACATAGGAAAGAGCGGCTCCATCCTGGATCTCGCGAGACTGGGCTAGGTGGGACCGGTCTCGCCCGCCTCCAGAAACCCACGCATGTCTGTAGGTTGGGCGAGGTGTTCATCTTCCCTCCTCTTCTGCTCCATTCTCTCAAGGGTGATCTCCCTTCCCTGCCGGGCTTCGAGGGAGTCCTCGTTCATCTCGAGCGCCCTGCCGAAGGATGACAGAGCCTCCGCGAAGCGGTCCATCGAAAGAAGGATCTGTCCTCTGTTGTTCCACAGCTCAGCAGTGGGACGGATCTCGGTCGCCTTGTCAATCCACTTCAGGGAGTCGCCCCCCTTACCGAGCATGTGCAGCGCGACTGCCTTGTTCGCAAGAGCCTCCGGATGTTCCGGCCTTGAGCCCAGTGCTCTTTCAAAACACTCGAGCGCGTCGTCGTAGTGGCCCAGATGAAGAAGCGCCACGCCCTTGTTGTTGTGCGCCTCTGTGTAGTCCTGCCGCAGACCTATCGCCTGGTCGAAACAAGGCAGCGAATTGCCGTAGTTGCCCAGGCGCACTATGATCTCTCCCTTCATGTTCCAGAGCTCAGGGATCTGATCGTCAATCTCCAGTGCCTCGTCCAGGAACTGAACGGCAAGACCGGATCGACCCGCCGGTATCGTGGCGAGGGCCTGCAACAGCATTGGAATGGGACCGTCCAGCCTGCCGACAAGGGAGTCGGCGACGTCCTCAGCATCGCTCCATCTCCCGGCACTGAGAAGGACCAGCGCCCTTCCCAGGAGCACCTCCACGCGATTGTCAACGACAACAGCCTCGTCGGAGTAACCGACCGAGCCCTCCTCGTTCAATACATCGAGCAGAAGGGATTTCGCAATCAGTGAGAGGCCGGATTCCGGGCAGACCTCCAGGCACTTGTCGAGCTCATCCATCGCCCGCTTGGTCTCCCCTTTGGAGGCCAACAGCAGAGCCCTCCTGAAGCGGGACAGGCCGCCGCTCGGGGGCGCGATCTCGATCTCTGAGCTTGCTTTCTCCTTCCCCAGTCGAATGAGCTCGAACAGCCGCGCCCTCAGGTACCTGTTCTTCCCTTTCTCGGGCAGACCGTAGAGCTTGCAGTAGTGCTTCAGGGTCGGTCTGTCGGCATCAATCACTTCGTCAACAGTTGGCAGTGTCATTTGCTCTTCTCCTTACATTCGTCAGAGACCTTGCATTCCGCGCATCCCTCATCCTTTGAATCGTAGTCTCCATAGCAGGGGTATCCCTTCTTCCTGACCCCGGACTTCATCTTCTCCTTTGCCGTCTTCGCCTCGATGAGGCTCGGGTCGAGCGCCAGGGCCTCCTCGAAGCACTTCTTGGCGTTCGCATCCTCCCGCAGGTTCATGTGCGAGATGCCCTTCTGGAACCAGATCTTGGGATTGTCATTGACTTCCTGGAGGACCTTGTCGAAGGCTTTGACGGCCTCCGCGTCGTCCCCTATGAGCTGGAGGAGGACGGCTTTGTTTATCCACGCATCGACGAAATCGGGATCGATCTCGAGCGTCCTCTCGTACATCTTCAGAGCCTCCTTCTCCTCTCCCAGCTTCCTCAACGCGGCTCCCCTGTTGTTCAGGGCCTGGGTGTTGGAGGCGTCGAGCTCGAGGACGCGGTCGTAGCACTCCACGGCCTCTTTGTATCTGCCCAGCGAATGCAGGGCCACTCCCTTGTTGGTCCATGCCTGAATGAACTTCTTGTTGAGGCCTATTGCCCTGTCATAGCATGCTATCTCTTCCTTCGTCGTTCCCATCCTTGACAGAACATTGCCGAGAGCGAGCCACAGCTCTGGGTCGCCGATGTTGTACTCCGCCGCCTTCTTGGCGCACTCGAGCGCCATGTCCATTTCCCCGAGGGCCTCGCATATTCTGGACTTGAGTGACCAGGCGCGATCGTAATTGGGCTTCAGCTCGAGAGCCTGCTCCACATACTGAAGGGCCTTCTTGTGACTGTTAATGGAGAAGTGGTCGTTCGCCAGCTTCATGAATCCCTCCAACCTGTCGATGCTAGGCAGGAATCTCGCGCCCTCCTTCTCGATGAACTTCTTTCGCAGCCTGTCCTCCAGGGAGTCCGCAAGGTCATACTGCCTGAGAAGTGAGATGAACCCGTCGGCGTCGAACATCTTGATCTCGAACTCGTCTCCGTAGGCCTTGGCGTCCGAGCTGAATCCCGAGGGAGTGATGAATATACCTACCGCGTCCTTGTTCAGCGAGACTATCCTCTGCAGGTCCTCGGGTTTCGCGGTGTCCTTCTTGAATGCCAACACGAGGGCGACTGGATCCTTCCCCGCGCGCTTCATCTCGCCCCTTATCCTCGTTTCCCCTCCAGAGGACTCGATCTCCTCGATCTGGACATCCATGTGATCGGCCAGCTCGCGGCAGAGACTCTGGAACTCCTCGTCCTCCATCTCGCCTATGGCCTTCAGGATCCCCTTCGCCACTTTTCCCTCTTCACCCATCATATTATCTTCTCCGTCTCCTCCATACATCTCTCCCTCAACCTTCCTGCCCTCTCATGGTTCTCGTCAATGGAGAGAGCCTTGTCAAAGCACTTGAGCGCATTCGCATACATGCCCAGCCTCAGGAGCAGGGCTCCCTTGTTCACGAGCAGATCTGGATCGTTCGGCATCCCGGATGTCTCCCTTTCGAGTTTGTTCAGCAGCTTGATCGGATCCGCGACGTCGAGCAATATGTCACCGAGCAGCGTCCAGACATCCTCCTCATCGGGATTCTCCTTGATAGCCTTAACGATGGTGTCCGCCGCGTTCTCGTAGTCGGACATCTGCCTCTGAGCTCTCGCCGTTCGAAGGTATGATTCGCGGTCCCCTGGCTCGATGGATCGAAGCTTGGACATCATCTCGAGAGCCTTCTCATGATCCGGATGTACCTCCAATAAGTCGTCCAGCCACTCCATTGCCTGGGTCCTTTGGCCCATCCAATCGAGAGCCTCGGCCTTTCCCAGCCAGGCGTCGATGTTCTCGCCGTCCATCTCAAGAACCTTCTCGAAGCACCTCTTCGCCTCTTCGTACTTCCCCTGGCGCAGGAGGATGTCGCCCTTTCCTATCCAAGGATCGGGGTAGTTCCACTTCAATGATATCGCCCGGTCATAGAACTGAATCGCAGCTCCCCACCTTCCCCTCTTATCCATGAGGTATCCCCTCGCCCACCAGACCTTCTCGTTGAGAGACGTCAGCCTTGCCAGACGATCCAGGATTTGCTCGGCCCTGTCCAGGTCGCCCAGTTCGAAGAGCGAGAAGATCACCCCCAGATTGGCATCGGTGTTCTTCGGGCTCCTGTCCAGGACGATGTCGTAACATAGAATCGCAGCTTCGTGATTGCCATCCTCTGCGAGGATCTTCGCCCTGGCAACGAGATAGCTTGTGTTATCGGAATCCATCTCAAGGATGTTCCGGTAGCACTCCACCGCATCGAGTGGCTTTCCCATCTCCAGCAGGGTGTTCGCCTTCTCCATCCACGCTCCCGTGTTCTTTTCGTTGATCGATATGACCGTGTCAAAGGCCTCCACCGCTTCACGGCTCTTCCCCAAGGCCTGCAACAGTTCTGCCTTGTTGAACCACCCATCTTCGTTCCGAGGATCCGATTCGAGGACGGAGTCGTATTCGACGAGCGCCTTTTCGTAGTCTCCCTCTTCCAGATAATCCCTCGCGCTTTCCATGATCTTCTCGGTGCGTTCGTCACGGCCCTGTGGCCCTTCTGTGGGCTCGCTCTTGATTATCTCCTTGATGTTCTCAGCGATCTTCTGGCTTATCCCCTTCACTTGCGCGAGGTCTTCCAGCGAAGCTTTTCTGAGCCCGTTGATCGAGTCTATACCGTGAGCGAAGAGCGTCTCTGCCTTGCTCTCCCCGATCCCGTCAACCTGGAGGAGTATGTCCAGCATCTCCTCGCGGGCCCCTGCAACCTCAAGAGGGTTAATCAGGGCGGGCTCGTCCTCTGGGAGGTCGACCAGCTCGGGCGCTTCGCTCGGTTGCTCGATGGACTCTCCCGTGCTGACCATGTCATGAAGGACCTCTGAGACCTCCAGTGCCTCTCCCTCCCTTCCGAGTCTGAGGAGGATGTCGATCTTCTCTCTCCACGCCCGTATGAACATCCTGTCCCGCACAATCGCTTCGTCGAAGCACTCCACCGCCTGTTCGAGCTCGGACATGTCTACGAGAAGTGCTCCTCGGGCGGTCCAGATTCGCGGATCGTCCTCATTGAGATTCAAGGCCCGGTCAAGGCACTTCAAGGATTCCTCCAGCTGGTCCGTTCTGTGGAGCAGGACCCCTTTGGCCGTCCAGAGCTCGGCATCCTTCCTCAGTTCCTTGAGAGCTTCATCGACATGCTTCATGGCCTTCTTGTCGTCTCCGGACTCGAGGTATACGAGGGCGAGATTCCTCCTTGCCAGGATGTTCGACTTCGCGCGTGAGAAGGCTTTCTTCGCGATCTTCAGATGCTCATTCTTCTTGGGGCCTGCCCATTCCCCGAGCCCATCGAGGCCCATGGCAAGGAGATAGTGAAGGCTGCCGATCCTCATGAGGGTTTCATCGCCTTTCTCCCTCGTTGGTTTGAGGCGCAGGATCTGGGAGAGGTTCTCCCGTTCCTCGCTGCTCAGCAGAGGATACGTTCCAAGGCCGCAGGCTTCTGGCATCCCCACGATTCTGAGCAGGGAGTCGTGTGCTCTTTTTTCGCCCGAGGACCCGTCCAGAACAGCCGGGGGAAAGGCCTCTGTCCTCATGCTCTTGGGAGATGACAGCACAACGAGAAGGCTTCCGCTCCTCCAGGAGTGATCAGATATACCCGTCTTCGTGGGAAGAGCGGGAAGGAATGTGACCGGGGAGGATTCATGAATGGATTCCCCGCACGCATCGCATACTGCGTCTTGGCCTTCGCTACCGCAGAATATGCATATCACTATTCGACACCGTGCATTATCAACGAGAGAGATGAATATCAACGTAGTGCCGTGATTATCACTTTTGAGTCTCGGGGATGACGAAATCATGCGGGGCAGGTGTTTTTATTGGCGGCTTCCATTCCCTTGCGGGGATTTCCTGAGAATTCGTGAGGCCATTTCGGACGACATGAGGCATATTCTCGAGAGGAGCGTTGAGACGGTCTGGCGGGACATACCCGAGAGTGAGAGGAGGGGAGTTGACTACACCAAATGGAGAAAGACCGCCGTCCAGGTCATCGAGCCCGTGCTGAAGGATAGGGCGAACAAGATCTACGTGGCGGAGGATGAGAATGATGGTTTTGCGGGATACGTCGTCGTCGGAGAGACCAAGAACGTATTCTCCCCCGCGGGCTACGGCTTCATCTATGACGTCTTCGTGGAGGAGCAGTTCCGGAAATCGGGAGTGGCGAGCATGCTTCTGAAAGCGGCGGAGGACTTCTGCGTCTTGAGAGGTCTCGAGGCGATCAAGCTGGAGGTTGCGGACAATAATCCGATCGCCATGAAGCTGTACGAGAAAACGGGGTTCACATCGGAGAGGCACTTCCTGGGAAAGAGGATTGAACGGTGAGCGGTCAGAGTCGAGGAGGGGTTCCCGCACCTTCCAGCAGGCTCCACGAAAGGTCAACCACAAACATGGTTAACTCGAGCGGCGTCGCAATCGTCGGGACATACCCGTGACTCCGTTAACCTTGAACAAGGTTAACCTTGGGCCCGGTTCCCCATCCAGACGGGAAAAAACTAAGTAGTCGTAACCTCATCGAGAACTCACCGGAGGGAATCTAATGCTGGAGAACCGAAGGTTTGTGGGCAGAATCTCGATTTGTGGGCTTGTGGTTTTCGCATTCATCGTGGTGTCGGTGAATCCACTGGTGATGAACTCGAGGGCGGCGATTCCCGTTCCTCACAACACGTACGGCCATGCGGTCGACCTGCAGGGCATGACGTTCCCAGAAGGCGAGCTCATAACTGCATGGATAGATGGCGTCTCTTACGGGTGGAACATGACTTTCTACGACCCGCTCGATCCCAATCCGTGGAACCAGTCTGGGAAGTACGACATAGACACCAACGGCAACCAGGTCACGATTCCAGGCGATCCCGACACGCCCTGGATCAAAGAGGGCGGCGATCATGGCGTTGACGCTATCATGTACGTCTGGGGGGACATGACCGACTTCGGCGCTTCGCCGGGGTCGAACATCTCAAGCTGGATATTCGAACAGAACGCGACCTGGCGGACGTTCGTCGCCGAGTACATGAACCTGACCGTCGCACCGATCCAGCCGCCAACACTGCCGAAGATGAACAACATCACCACGATGCCGGCAGACCAAGGGAGTCAGTACCTGTACATCTACGCGCCCCCTGGAATGCCGATGAGACACTACTATCTGGAGAAGAACGACGGGCAGATCCACGGCGGAACACGGATTGACCTTTCGGGGGAGACATCGCTTGCGGGCTACCTGTACGTCGATCTGGGCTCCGCGGATTATCTCGATCCAGACGGCGATGAGATCAAGCTCGTCTGGGAGAATCCCAACGCAACGGGCGCACCCTTCGCGGGAAGGGACGTTGTCGTGGACAGGGTCGAGTTCAATGGCAGCTGGAACGGGACCCACTACGGAGAGCCGGACAACACGATAATGCTCGACGCGTACGCCCCCTACTGGGGGTACGAGATTCACCGATACCCGCTCCCAGGCTCGGACACGAACGACTGCATGTACGACTTCACGATGGGTGTGGAGACAGGCAGAGCAATGAAGCTGCCGCCGGTGGCCGACGCCGGGGACAACAAGGTCGTATTCATGTGGGAGGTCGTCACCTTCGACGGTAGCGGCTCCTACGATCCCGACGGATTCATCGTCGACTACTCCTGGGATTTCGGCGACGGTGATAACGCTGGCGGCATGATCGTGAACCACACGTACCTCGAAGCGGGAGAGTTCTACGTCACACTGACGGTCATGGATGATGACAATCTGACGGATACGGACACGGTAATCGTTGTGGTCCTGGACCCGCGTCCGGACCCGCCAGACCTGATGAGAGCTATCTTGACGGGAACCGATCTCGAGGACGTGCTCGTAGAGTGGGAACTGTCCTCCGACGACGGCTCGGGCTTCGACGACGTCATCAACTACGCGGTCTACTGGGGCGACTCATATGATTCGAGCGGGGCGGGCTATCACTTCCTCACGGAGCTCCCGCCAGGAACGACTTCCCTGACTCTGGCGGGCTGGGGAGACGGCGACTGGTCCGACTACTTCGTATACGTGCAGGCGAACGACACGGACGGATACACGAACTGGAAGGGTCAGGCGGGCAAGTTCGTGAGGTTCATGGAAGCGGGGAAGCGTATCGCATCCGTACCGCTGGTGCAGGACGACGAGACGCTCGAGACCGTCCTGCAATCCCTGACGGGCAGCTACAACCACGTCCGCTACTACAAATCCTCGGACCAGAGCGATCATTGGAAGTCATATTGGACGTTCAAGACATATCGCACGCTCTTCGAGATTAGCCACAACATGGGATTCTGGATCCAGATAACGAAGGACGATCATCTCGTTGTTGCGGGACTCGTTCCCGAGGTCACGGAGATTCAGCTCGGTCACCAATGGAACTTCGTCGGCTATCCGTGCTTCACTCCCATGACGGTGCAGGATGCCTTGGCGGATGTTGACTACAAGATGGTCGACGGCTACGACGACACGCCACCATTCCATCTGACACACCTGACGGACACGGACATGATGGTAGCGGGCGAGGGCTACTGGGTGTGGGTAGACCTGCCGCAGACTTGGTACGTGTACAACTAACGGCAGGAGCCAACTAAAACCCCAGAAGCACCGAGACGCGTATCTTCTCCCCGATGTCCTCCTCCACGCTCCCCCACGTGATGTTCGCGTTGGGAGCCCTGAGAGTGACCTCATGCGCGATCTCGTCCACGTCGTCCGGATCTATGTACTGACTGGATAGGAACAGGATCGCCTCCTTGGCCCCGCTTAGATCGAAATCGAACCAGGGGGATGTGAACGCGTCCTCGACAGCGACGAAGTTCCTGTGTTGACCGGTCCCCTCCCCCATGCCTATTCTCATCTCGGCCACGCGTCTCAGAACCGACTTGAGATGGGGAATGTCCCCTCGCGTGAGCACGGACGCCAGGCTGGCGATGGGCTTGCCAATGAGCCTGCCCACGGCCTCGAATGCCCGCAGGAGGGGGATGTTCGGCGCGAGCTTGAGGAGCTCGTCGTTCGAGAACGTTATCACCACATCCGAGCGGTTCTTGAGGACGCTGAGCCCTTCGTTGGCGACGCCGCGGCGCGCAATCCCCTCCACCGTGAAAGGGAGGCTGACGAGCGATACAGCGAGCGCCTTACAGTGCTTCGCTACCGATGCAACTATGGGCGAAGTCCACGTGCCAGTGTAACCACCCAGACCGCTGAGGATGAAGACGACATCGGAGCCCTCGATCTCCCGCTCGATCGTCTTCTCCACATCCGTATAGAGCTCCCGCCGCCCCCTTTTCTCGGTCTCCGCTATTCCCTTCAGCCCCTCCCTGCTCACGAAGACCCTTCGCCCTATGCCGATCATCGAAGGATGCGGCTCGTCATTGACAGCGATGGGCTCGAACCCAGGCACGGGCGGGATCTCGTGGAGCATGTTGCAGCCAGCGCCCCCGCATCCAACGATGGACACGCGGACCCGCTCATGATCCCCGGTCTCCCCGAACCTGCTAATTCCTGGCACGAGAAACAAAAGCCGTCGAGGGATGATAAAAGTTGCGGGAACCGCCAAAGGCCTCGACGCTGCAGGACTGTCGGAGGATTCCTCATATGGTTTCGACGAGGCTTCAATTCCCACCGCGTCAAAACCAACAATTGAACTTTCATCCTCCCCCAATCAACCCTTAAATAACTTCCAGACGTTGTGGTGCTCGAGATGGAGATTGTTGCTACTGGTGATGTTCACGAAGGCATGAACTTCGGATACAATGTAGATCCAGAGACGGGGATCTCCGAGCGGGCGATGGACCTGCACAGGAACTTCGCGCGGGCCGCGAAGTATGCGATCGAGAAGGGAGCGGGCCTCTTCGCGGTCCTCGGGGACCTGTTCGACCGGACGCATGTGAGCCCTGCGTTCAGAGAGCTAGTGAGGGCGGACGTAATCGAGCCGCTGAGGGACGCCCGGATTCCCGTGTGGATCCTCGCGGGGAACCACGACCAACCGCGAAGCATGGCGCGAGGGACCTCCATAGAGGATTTTCGAGGGTATCCCAGCGTCACAGTGTTCAGGAAGCCCGAAGTCAGGATCCTTGAGCTCGGATCCGCTCGAGTGGGTTTCCTTGTTCTCCCCTATCTGCATCCTGAGCAGATCGTTGAGTGGGTCAAGGAGAAGTTGAACGAGGACATACCGAAGGAACAGAGCTACGAGTTGTCCAGGCGGCTCTGGAAAGAGTGGATGAGGAAGAGAGCGGAGGAGATGGATGCGGACTACAAGATCCTCCTCGGTCACTATTACGTGGAAGGGGCGAGGATAAGTAGCACGACGTACGTCGAGATCCTGCCTGATGAGTTCTCCTTCACCCAGGACATGATTCCGCAGGCAGTTGATCTTGCGCTCTTCAGTCACATACACTTGCACCAGGTTATGGAGAATAGGCCTCCAATCGTCTACACGGGTGCCCCAGAGAGAATAGACTGGGGAGAACGTATGGATGCCAAGGGTTTTGTGTCCGTGAATCCCGAAGAGAGGACGTGGAGATTCATCGACCTTCCGGTCAGGGACATGGTTGACGTGGAAGTCGACGTCGCGGACAGCGACGACCCGACGAGGGACATCCTCAACAGCCTGCCAACCGATGTCAGCGGGAAGATGCTGAGAGTGAGAATCTCGGTTGGGGAGGGCACCCGGGAGAGAATCGATGAGAACACGATAGCGGATTTTCTGCGTCCGGCGTTCACGTACCAGATCAGATGGACCGAGGAGGGTGTGGAGAAATTGAGCCTGTCCGAGTTCACGTTGGACCCATATAGGCTCTTCAAGGACTTCGTTGACCTCAATTATTCTGACCACAAGAAACACGACCCCATTCTCGGAGAGGGGGATCAGATACTCAGGGAGGTGCTGTCCTGAGGACTCTGGAATACTTCGAGGTCGAGGAGGTCAAGGAAGAGTCCATCGAGCACGTTGAGAGCGTCGAGGAGCCCCCGACATCCGATGGTTTCGTCCTAGAAGAGATCGAGATGAAGGACTTCATGCGCTACGTGGGTGGAACCTCGAAGCTGAGGTTCCCGAAGAAGTTCACGGTCATCACCGGGAAGACTGGCTCGGGCAAGACATCCGTTCTTGACGCCGTGACTTTTTCCCTCTACAAGAGGACATCGAGGACGGACATCTCGGGCGTAGGGATAGCGGACGTGTGCAAACCCGGCGGCCATGTGAGGGTTCGCTTCGCGCAGGGGGGAGGTCTCTACGACGTCGAGAGGGGCTTCACGCAGAAGGGATCCCCATATCTCAATCTGCATAAGAACGGGTCTCAGATATCCGGGAGCATCCCGGAACTGGAGAACATAATCCGAGACACGGTCGGCTTGGACTATGACGGTTTCAGGAACTCCACGTTCGTAAGGCAGGAGGAGATGAAGGAGCTGGGTGCGGAGAGCGATTCCCAGCGTCTCCGGATATTCCAGAAGCTCTTCAGACTGGAGATTTTCGAGAAGGCTCAGGCGCAAGCGAAGACGAGTTACGATGAGATCCACCGCGATATCGAGATTGGTGAGCACGACGTTGAGTTCCTGAGAGAGCGACTCTCGAGAATCCCTGAAGTGGAGAAGGAGGCGGAGATTGTCGAGAAGGAGGCCAAAGGTCTCGGCGGGAAGCTCGTCGATGTGGAGAAGAGGCTTCTCGTGGACGAGGATAAGCTAAAAGACCTTGAGAGAGAGCACGAGGCGTTCATCTCGGCGAAGACCTCCATCGAGGACAAGGAAAGACGCGTCTCAAGCATTCAACGAGAGATAGATAAGGTCAGGAAAGCGGATGAGGAGTCCACCGAGCTTAGGAAGGAGGTCAAGAGGCTCGAGGACGAGACGAGGGACCATGAGAAGCTCATTGAAGAGAGAACTCAACTGAAGGAGATCGGTCACTTGGCGGCGGGTCTCGAGAAGGAGAGACAAGCCCACAGGAAATCTCTTGGAGATGCTACGAAGGAGTTCAGGCGAGAGAAATCGAAACTCAACGAGAGGCTGAATGTCTCCGAGGGAAGGATAGCCGCTCTCTCCACGACTGTGGACAAGGACGAGGCGTTCCGACTTCTGCGAACTGAAGGTGCACTTGAGGAGAGGATATCGAGGATAGAGAAGGAGATAGCGTGGCTCACCGGACAAGAGGACATCATCAGCGAGATCCAGGGCGAGAGAGAGGATGCACTGCGGAACATGGAAGATGTGAACAGCAAGGTCCAGGAAATCAACGAGGACTCCTTTGTCCTCAGTGAGATTGAGAACCAGGTTGGCCAGATGAAGAAGGACCTCAAGGCCCTGGAAGAGAGACACCGGAAAAGAACCGAGGAAATGGAGACTGCCACGGAGAAGGTGGACAGAGAGCTTGAGAAGCTCAGCTTCGATGACGAGGCGAAGAGCCGATTGAAGATGCTGGAAAAGACGATCACTGAGATGGGCAGGAAGAAGACCAGACTGAAGGATGTCCGTCACGAGCTCGACGAGGTCGGAGACATGGGAAAGCTCCTGGAGGACCTGAAGAAAAGGCTCGGACAGGGCGAGAAAGAGATCAAAGCGCTCAAGAAGAGGCTCAAGAGGCTCACCTCAGACGAGGAGAAGTACCAGAACACGAGGAGGGACGTCGAGAGCCTCAAGAGGAGCAAGAGCGAGATCGAAAGGGAAGTGCGAGGCAAGGAAGTCCAGATAGAGAGCCTTCAGAGGAGGCTGAGAGAGCTCCAGGAAGAGAAGAAGCAGATGGAAAAGAAGGTGAGGACGCTCGATGAGGGGCGCTCGAATCTGGAGACGTTCGCCATTCTGAAAGATCAGATCTTCCACAAGAAAGGCGTGGCCATGTACGCCATCAACCAACTCTTGCCAGAGCTCGAGATCGAGACCTCGCAGAACCTCGTTGACCTCACGGACGGACGGTTCACGCGTGTGAGTCTTAAGACCCATGAGGCGAAGAGGGAGTACGGCGTGAAGATCGAAGTGGAGGGCGCCGATGGCAATTGGCACGATGTTGCAGAGTTCAGCGGAGGGGAGAGAACCCAGATAAACGCCGCTCTCAGGTTCGCGATAGCTAAACAGCTGGCCGGCCTTCCACAGGTCGGCCGCACCTACGGCAGGATGAAGACCCTTTTCATCGATGAGGGTGACCTTGGATCCCTTGACACGGAATCGAACAGGGACCTGTTCATTCACAAGCTCTTCAAAATGGGAGAGTTCTTCGACAGGGTCGTCCTGATCACGCATCTTGCGGAGGTGGCGGACAAGTTCCCCGGTAAGATCAGGGTGCACATGACACCGGAGCAGGAGTCGAGAATCGAGGTAATATCGTAGATGTTGTTGGAGGACCTGAGACACCGTATGAGAGAGGTCGCCCTCTATCGCAACAATGGACTGGATATCCTAGGGAGCTGTGAGTTCGTGAACTTCGATCGTTCTCGGACAGTGAGAGAAATGGTCGCGGTCGACGGCTCCTACTCCTTCCTGCTGAACATATCGAGCATGTGGCTCGCAATCGTGAGGGTTGGTGGTCTTGGCTACACCTTCAGGGACGGCGGCTACAGGTTGGTGGACAGCGAGAAACTGGAGGCTCCCATCCTCGTCTCGACGGAAAGGCGCGTGGTCGAGAGGCAGAGCGACCTCCACCTGCAGCTCTTCGAGGCGACGAGGTTGTCAGGAGACCGTCCGCGGGCGATGATGAACGAGTTCAGGCACCACTTGGAGGGGGAGCTCACTCTCCAGATGGCGCGGGAGAGGGAGGGTGCCATCATTGCCGTGGACGGCACGCTTGCGTCCTTTCACAAGGAGTCCAATCATCTGCACGAGACCAGGACGGAGTGCGAGAGAAGGGGGAACATACTTGTGGGCATCTCCAAGGACTCGAATTCTCACGCCTTCGGCGGGGTGAGGACGGACGAGGAGCTCCTGAACGGAAAGAACGGCATGGCCTTTGTGAGGGTGCCTGCTGGATACGAGGAGAAGCACAGGGGGTTCCTTCACGGCGATGTTTACTTCGCCAGGCTCCACCCTGATTCAGTGAAGTGGTTCCGCGTTGACGTTGGCACGTTCAAGGACGACCCGTCCTTCGTCTTCTCGAACCTCGCTCACTATGCGATGTCGGGACTGTGTCCAGGATATCCCTATCCGCTCCTTGAAGCCCACAGATTCGCCGTGACGATCAGGCAGTTCAAGGACGTGTACGAGGAGGTTCTGCTCCACTTGGGTATCGAGGAGGGAATGCCAGTCGAAGAAGTCATTGGCGGACTGACGCACGTGGAGGGAGAGAGGCAGGGAGCTTTCCACGAGTATCTTGACCAAGCAAGCAGGGATTTGAGATGAACGAGAAAATCGGTGAGGTCGTTTCTGCCTCGGTGCTCGGAGGTCTGGTGGCCAAGCTAAGCCTGGACAATCCGGAGGACCTCCGAATCGGGTATCCGGTCGTCGTCGAGGGTCGGACGTACTACTTCTACTGCATGGTCCACGACATCGTGAACCAGTCCGTTGATATCGCGGAGAGGTTGGCGGGGTCGAGGATGAGGGATTCCATTGTGCCACTGAACGAGACACACGAGGGATTCAGCGGGAGGATATTCTACTCGAAGGCGAACCTGAGGCCGATACAGCTCATACACAGAGGGACCCACAAGCTGTCGGAGCCTCAGACCATTCCTCCTTACTTCTCGGTCGCGAGGCATGCGAGTCTGAGAGATGTCGAGAAGATCTATCAGAGAAGCGACTTCTCCGCGCCCCTGGGCTCAATCCGCGGCGTGGAGAGATTCATGGTGCACATCGACTTCAGCAAGCTCACGGAGAAGCCTTTCGGGATCTTCGGGAGGACCGGGATGGGGAAGAGCGTCCTCAACAAGCTCGTGTGCATCGGCATTCTGTCAAGAGAAGTGGGCAGCGTCCTGATCTTCGACATGCACGGCGAGTACGGCGTATACTCGAGGACGGACAAGACGGAGGGGTTGAAGTACTACTTCCCAGAGAAAGTGAAGGTGTTCTCGCTGGACCCGAAGAACAAGGAGGCGGTGCCTTTCATCATCGACCCGGACGAGATAAGACCAGAGGACCTCATTGTGGCGTTTCAGGATCTCAATCGCAACATGGTCGATGCGATCTATGAGATCAATAGGTCTCGAAAGGGAGACATCGTCTCCGCGATCAGGCGTGCGGACCTCGAGGAGTGGGGGCACAGGGTCCACCCGAGCGTTCTGAGCGCCCTCAAGAGAAGAATGGGGAGAATGCGGAGGTTCTCATTCGTCAGACGCGGCGGGAAGGATGCCTTCAAGCAGCTCATCTCCCTCATCAGGGAGAGGAGGTCGGTCGTCCTGGATTTCGGCGAGTACGGAACGGACCAGATGGTGTACCTCTTTGTCGCCAATGTGCTCACGAGGAGGTTGTTCGACATGTACACGGAGAGGAACGAGGAATTTCCACGCCTGGTTCTCTTTCTCGAGGAAGCACACAAGTTCCTGGCCCCTAATATCGCATCCTACACGATCTTCAACAAACTTGCCAGGGAGACCAGGAAGTTCAACCTCATACTAGCCCTTGTGGATCAGAGACCTGCGAAGATCGACGATGAGGTCAGAAGCCAGCTGGCCAACAGACTCATCCTGTCGCTGAAGGAGCCTTCGGATCTCGCCTCGGCTCTTGCGGGCGTCCCCGACAGGTCCGTGTGGGAGAGTATCGTTGCGACGATACCGGCAAGGACGGTTGCGATGGTGGGAGACGCCATACGCATCCCGACCGTGATCGACATCATGAACTACACCCCGGAGAACGTGAGAGAGAACATCCTCGATGGGGGCAACATGACGAGCGAAGATATGGACACGATCGCCCAGAAGGTGGACAAGGTCTTCTCATTCTGATTCGAACTTCAGGAACCGGGCGATCTCAGCGGCCACGGCCTCGTCGTCCATGGCCTCAAGGAGCTGAGAAGGACTCCCGAGTGGTCTGGCTCTGACGATCCTTGCAGCCCTCTTCCTCCCGATTCCTGGCAGGGAAGACAGCGCGTCCAGCGTCGCGTCGTTGACCGCCAACGGGAACTCCGTCCCCGTCACGCTCCGGAAGCCGTGAGAGAACACGCAGACGTCGACGAACCTGTTCACTTCGGTCTTGTAGGGGAACCCCACAAGGATTGGATACGATCCTATCTGGCGACCGAACGTGCTCCTTCCCTTGGACATCTCCAGGTACACCCTCCTGAGCACGGTCTCCTTCGGAAGGACCCTCGCCAGCATCGGTCTGTCGATGTCCTGACGAACCTCGGACTTGAAGCGTCTGAATTCCTTGTAATGCTTCCTGACGGCGAACCGCCCGCGAACGGGGAGGACCTGCCTGATGTTTATTCTCCGCAGCATTAGTCCCTCGTCCAGCAGGTCCCTCAAGAACGCGAGGTTCTTCGAGAAGGTCTCCTTTCTCTCGCCCTTCAATCCTGAAAGGAGGTTGATCCCTGGAAGGAGGTGCGGGAGCCCGGTGGGGCTTCTCCCCGACCCGACCTCGTTTATGAGCTTGACCGCGGCCTTCGCCTGCTCGGGGTCGGTGTTGAGATTGTTCGCGGCGATGACCTCCGGGTCCGCGCTTTCCACCCCGAATGCGAGAACGTTCCCACCAGTGCAGTACTTCACCAGGTGTTGCGCGACCTTCTTCGATTCCTTCGGATGGGTCGCTATCACTGCTGGATCGGCATTGTCCGTATGCAGGACCTGGAGATCTGGTGCGGCTTTCCTTATGCCCTTGAGCAATCCTTCAATCACGCTCGGATCCGGAACGGGTGTCTCCGTTTCCCCCACGCCCTCTGCAAGATAGGAGAACACGCACGACTGTCCCCCGAGACGGAAGTTGCGCACGCCCGCGGTGTGCAGCGCTCTCACCTCTTCGACGATGTCCTCCGCCTCTCGGAACTGGGGCTTGCCGTAAAGGGGTTCGATGCAGAAAGAGCACCCGCCAGAAAGGTAGCGGACGCATCCCCGCCAGCTATCAAGTTCTGCGATCAACGGCTGAGGGAAATCGGGGTGGTTCTTGACCACCTCGGAGCCGAGAATCGACCATTGCCTCCACTCTTCCATTCCTCGGTTCCTGTGTTTCGCCCTCCCGTCAGAGAGGAGATCATTCACGAATGCATCTAGGTCCTTCTTGGCGATGATGTTGAAGGCGTTCTCAATCCTTCGGCCGTACATGCCGAAGCGCGCAAGTGGGCCGCCAAGGATACGGGTTCCCTCGAAGGCCTCGCATATGCTGACGATCTCCTTGGAGGAAATGGGCATCCCGCGAAGGTATCTCCCCGGCACAACGGGCCCGGCGATCAGGACCAGAACGTCGCCTGAGAGTCGTCTTCCCTCCCGCAACTGTGCGACCGTGACGTATTCATACTCGCGACCGGAGGATAGGATGGCTCCCGCAACGTAGCGAGGATAGGGCGAGATGTACGGCGGGACACCTAGGCACGACGGCTCATCCACATAGCCATCGAGAATCGTGACCTTCACGGGTTTCCATACGGTCAGAGCCATATAATCCTGCTTGACGCGTCGAGGCAAAAGAATATAACAAGGGGCGGTTCTTCTTCTCACCAATGGTCGTGGCCATTGGCGGGCTTCCTGATACGGCGGTCCTCATCATCAGTGTGATTCTCATCCTTGTCGGTGTGGGCATGGCATTTGCGGGCAGAATTGTCTGGGGGACGCTGATGTCCCTCATCGGTGCCATCATCGGCGGAACCATCGGCTACGCGATTGGCTTCGTTCTTGGCGGTTGGATCGTGGCGATGGTCCTCTCGCTCATCCTCGCAATCGTCGGCAGCATGCTCCTTGGCGCCATGGTCAAGTTAGGCCTAGCATTTCTCACAGGGCTTCTCGCGGGAGGTGTGTTCTTCCTCGCCTTGGGAGCGGCCCCATTGGACAGCAAACTCGTCGTGGCCTTCATCGTGCTCGTGATCGTCTTCGCGATCTCGTACTACTTCATCGAGGAGATGATTGGTGTGATCACCGCGCTGATCGGCGGAATCCTGATCGGAGTCGGTCTCTGGCTCCTCACTGGGGATGCGAACTTCGGTCTCTTGATGGGCGGGCTTGCCTTCGTTGGCGGAGCGTTGGTTCAGACGTACGCAATCCGGAAGCACGACAGATATGGACATCCCCGCTAGGGATGCGAAGGCAGTTTGACCTCCCCCTCTGGCCAATCTTTTTATATTCTCAGATTCGTGCTGACCATCATGATCAGGATAGGGACCTGCGGTTGGTCCTACAAGGATTGGATAGGTGCGTTCTATCCTGAGTCCATGAGAGACAAGAGAGGAGGATGGCTCGAATACTACGGAAGGTACTTCCCGACCGTCGAGATCGACAGCACATACTACTCGGTCCCAGGGGAGAGAACGATTCAAGCGTGGATCGCCAAGGGGAAAAGGATGGAGGACTTCGATTTCTCCCTGAAGATGCACAAGGATGTCACCCACATGAGAATCCTGAAGGACGGGGAGCGCGCCGCGAGCGCCGCCAAAGAGTTCGAGGATGCTGTCGTGAGGCCCCTCGCGGAGGAGGATCTCCTCGCCTCCGTGCTCGTCCAATTGTCTCCGAGGTTCAAGGTCGAAGGGGACGAGGGAAGCCTGAGACGCCTCGAGATAGTCTTGGACGCCCTGAACACGGACAGATACGACTACGTCGTTGAGTTCAGACACAAGTCCTGGCTGGACTCCTCCGGGTACGACTACCTCCCCGGTGTCAGGGACCTCCTGTCCTCGAAGAACGTGGCGGTCTGCAGCCTGGACAGTCCGTATTTCCCGCGCACCGACACGTCAACGGCCGACCACACCTACATACGTTTCCATGGAAAGAACTACGATATCTGGTGGAAGGGAGAGAAGCAGATCAAGGACCACAGAATCAACAGGTACGACTACCTCTACAAGGAGGAGGAGTTGGAGAAGTGGGTTCCTACGATCAAGGAGTTCGACTCCAAGGCAGAGAAGACGAGGATATACTTCAACAACCACGGAAAGGCCAAGGCCGCGAAGAACGCCTTCTACCTGATGGATAGGCTGGAGATCCCGCACCAGGAGAAGGAAATCAGGATAAAGGAGCAGTTCACGCTCCAGAGCTTCGGCTAGCCCACAATTAATATCACCCAAGTCATTTTCAGGTACGCGATTGGAATGACCACCGAGAAGCCGATTGTCCGAGTCGAGCACCTCCACAAGGACTATCCCTACGGAGAGACACTGACGCGTGCGCTCAACGATGTGTCCTTTGAGATCGAGACGGGAGCGTTCGTGGTCATTCTCGGCCAGAGCGGATCGGGCAAGACGACGCTACTGAACATGATATCCGCCCTTGACATTCCGACGAGGGGCAAGGTCATCGTTGGGGGAAGAGAGGTGTCGAGCCTTCCGGATAGGGAGAGAACGAAGTTCAGGGCATATGAAGTCGGTCTTGTCTTCCAGTTCTTCAACCTCTTCCCGGCCCTCACAGCGAGGGAGAATGTGGAGATAGGCCTGGCGACATCCATTCGCGATTCCGAAGAGGTTGGTAAACGTGCAGCGAAATACTTGACGATGGTTGGGTTGAAGAGCCACATGGACAAGTATCCGTCACAACTGAGTGGAGGGGAGCAACAGAGAGTTGCAGTGGCCCGCGCGTTGGCGAAGGAGCCGAAGATACTGCTCGCCGATGAGCCGACGGGCAATCTCGATGCCGAGACCGGAGAGATGGTTTGGAACCTTCTTCTGGACCTGAACAGGAAGACTGGAACAACGATTGTCTCGGTGACTCATCTGGAGTCCGCGTCCGAGATCGCTGATCGTTCAATCTACCTCAGGTCTGGACAGATCCAGAAGATTCTATAGGCGTGCTTGAACATTGCGGCGAGCTCGGACAGATGAGGACAAAATCGAGCTTCCAGACGTGATTTTCGAGAGCGATTCGGTTGACCGCCACTTTCACTCCCCTCCCCTCTGATTTGCGTTATATGCTCACATGCCAGTTTTTCACCATAGGGGGAGGATATGCGAGCGATTACGAAGAGTCTTGTTCTGGATGCCCAGAGAATCGAGAGAGATGTCTCGTCCGCCCTGAAACCGCTGGACGAGTTCATTGGTACCTTTAAATCGTCGAGTGTCAGCTTCATAGACAGCGCTTCGAAGTTCCTCTTCGACTTCGCCTCGTTGCTCTGCGTTCAGGAAATAATGAGACACGACCTTCCAATCGTGTTTCTGGATGGTGGCAACTCCATCAATCCTTTCGTCCTCGCCAATCTGGCCAAGCGGTTCGGTGTGGACAGAGAACATGTGCTGAGCCGGGTCCATATTTCCCGTCCCTTCACCGCATACCAGATGTCCACGCTGATAGGAGAGAGGCTGGAGGATCGCATACAGGAGAGCGGGGCAGGCATGCTGGTGGTCTCCTGCTTCCCAGCGCCCTATCTGGACGAGGATTTGTGGTGGCCAGAGGCCCTCGAACTCGTTCGGCACGGCTTCTCCACGGTGAAAGAGCTGACAGAGAGGTGGAACACCATCACTCTCGTCACCAACTACAAGCTGAGCAACATGTACCGCAGGAGCGCCCTGAGAAGATTGCTCTACACCGAGCCGGACAAGGTAGTGAGGTTCGAGAACGGTGTTCGGTGCCTTAGGGTCGTGTTGCCGAGGGAGGAGAGGTGGATGAACTACGTCCCGGTGGCTCATAACCAGACCACTCTGGCGGAGTACGTGGAGAACAAGGTCTACATGACCGCGGAAGAGCCATCAGTGAGGTGATCGGATGGGAAGAACTGTTCCCACATTCAGGCTGCTTCTCGAATCCACCATATCCGGATGGGGGCAGTACAAGAGGGCCCTGAGACCAAAGGACAAGCAGGTGTTCGATAGACTCGTGAACAAGGCGCGGGCGCATTCGTCCGCTTGCTCATATGCGAACCGCATCGATCCCATGGAGAGCATCTTCATGTCCATAATACTCGAGCTGCAGAAGGAGATAGATACGCTCAAAGAGAGGGTTCGGAGCACAGAGAAATGAGAGGTTGGCTGTTCGATGTCTACCCAGACTACGACAAGAATCGCATGGTTTGCTGGTTGAAGACGGAGAGTGGCGTGGACAAGATAGTCGATGCGGATTACTTTCCCAATTTCTACGTGCACGGCGAGAAGAGGAGGCTCAAAGAAATCGAGGACTGGCTCGGCTCCGTTCCCGTAAGAGATGTCTCATTCGAAAGAAGGAAGCTGAGGCTTGGAAGCCAGGAGCTCTTCGATGTCCTGAGCGTCACGCCTGCGACCTATTCGGACCTCAGATATCTCGCAGGAGAAATCGATTCCCGCGGTCGCTACAGGGATTTCACCCTCTACAATGTGGACATCCGACTGAGCCAGCGGTACACTATGGAGAAGGGGGTCTTCCCCATGGCCTTCCTCGAGATCGTGCGCGATTTCATTCTTCTCGACGAGCAATGGGCGATTCACTACGACATCCCTCGGCTCAGTCAGGTGGAGATGGGGGTCAAGGTGCACGGTCGCTCAAAGATCAAGAGATTCAGCGACTCCATCCATAGCATCAAACTGGGCGATAGGATCGTGAGAGGGCGCGACGAGCGGGAGATGCTTCTGGAGCTTGCTCAGAGAATGGGCATGGTCGATCCGGACGTCGTGCTCACTAGGAACGGCGATTCATTCCTCTTTCCCTATCTCTACGGGCGGGCCGCTGAGAACGATGTTCTCGAGGAGTTCCAGCTCGGACGGGAGGCGAGCCTTGTCAACCCGCACCGAGAGGGCAAGTCGTACTTCAGCTACGGTCGCATTCTCTACAGACCGCCGAAGTACACATTGAGGGGGAGAATACACATAGACACGGGGGGCTCCTTCCTGCACATGGAGAGCGGGCTCTACGGTCTCATAGATCTCGCGAGGATCTCCAACATCCCTCCGCAGGAGATCGCCAAACTGTCCCCCGGAACCGCGGTATCCGCCATGCAGGTCAATCAGGCCATGAGAGACGGACATCCGGTCATGTGGAAAAAGAACCTGCCCGAGGAGTTCAAGACCGCCAAGGAACTGCTTGTATGCGATAAGGGTGGCTTCATCTTCGAGCCCAAGGTAGGCCTTCACGAGAATGTCCTGGAGATAGACTTCACGTCGCTGTACCCCAGCATAATGGTCCGATTCAACATATCGCCTGAAACGGTTCTATGCGAGTGTTGTCCGGACTCAAATCACAGAGTTCCCGAAATAGGGTACCACGTCTGTGAGAAGAAGATCGGGCTGATTCCCCGCGTTCTGTCCCCTGTGATAAGGAGGCGGATGGTCTTCAAGAGATTGGCAAAGGAGAGAGGGGAAAAGAGGGCGAAAGAGAAATCAGACATTCTGAAATGGCTTCTCGTCTGCTCGTTCGGCTACACGGGCTACCGCAACGCGAGATACGGGAAGATAGAGTGCCACGAGTCCATAACCGCCTACGGTCGTGAAATCCTCCTCAAATCCGCTGAGATTGCCGATCAGCACGGCTTCGAGGTGCTTCATGGCATAGTCGACTCCCTCTGGCTGAAGGGCGAGGGCGATGAGCAGAAGCTCATAGAACACGTATCCGGACACATAGGAATCCCTGTTGAGCGGGAGGGGGTGTACAAGTGGATTGTGTTCCTGCCCTGCAAGACGTTCGACGTCGGGGCCATGAACCGCTACTACGGGATGTTCGAGGACGGCAAGATGAAAATCCGCGGGATAGAGGCCAGAAGGCACGACACGTGTGAGCTGGTAAAGAGGGCGCAGATGGAGATGCTGGATGTATTTGCCAAGGCAGAGAGTGTCAAGGAGTTCAAGGAGAATGTCCCGGAGGCTCTGGAGGTCCTGCGGAAATGGGTCAAGCGGGTGCGGAAGGAGGACATAGACCTTGAGGACCTCATCCTCACCCTGAGGATCTCGAAGAGCTTGAAGGAGTACAGTGTCTTCAACAATCAGGTCGCCGCGCTCACCCAGCTGAAAGAGGAGGACGTGAAGGTCCACCCCGGTGAGGTGATTCGATTCGTCCTTTTGGACAGCGAGAGCAAAATCGCGGATGAGAGACTGAGAGTCGCTGACTTGCTGGAAGGAGGGGAGACGTACGACAAGGAGAAGTACATCGAGCTTCTCTGTCGAATGGGCGAGACGCTCCTTCAGCCCCTTGACTACAATCGGAAAAGAATCGCAGGGCTCATGGCCGAGGACCAGGCATAATTTGATAAGCTGGCAGAGAGATTTGTGAGAAGAGCTGAGTTGCCTTGCGCGAGAAGATGGACGAAGTGGAGATCGTAGAACTGCTCAACATACTCCGGAAAAGAGGTTACTGGATAGTAGAGTCGACAGACGAGGTCGTCGCCACCAGGCCAATATCCAAGACGAGGTACCCCAGGTTCCACCTCAGGATATTCAGAGAGAACGAGAGAGGCCCACGGATACTGGATATCCACATAGATTGGGAGAGGCCCAGGCACTCACAGTTCTGGGGCAAATGCAGCACAGCAGAGGGGGAGACCATCAAGAAGGAGATGGAACTCCTGGGAGAGGAGTTTCGCTCGCTCGGAGCGCTCTCTCAGCAGTGACGCCCGATTGCCTTGGACGGCCCGCTCATTCGTGATACGCTTTTTCCTCGACGCCCTCTTCGGACTGGGTCAGAACCGAGACTCGCTGCTCCGCGCCTCTCAGCTTCTCATCGCAGAGCCGGAAGAGTCGGATTCCCTCCTCGAACTTCTCCATTGCTTCGTCCAATGAGAGCTTCCCCTTGGAAAGCGTGTCCACGATATTCTCCAACCGTTCCAGAGCGTCCTCAAAGGCTATTTCCTCGGTCGTCTTTCCACCTCCTTCAGATTCCTCACGACACAGTAAATCTCACCATCCCTGACCATAACGAGAACGTCGTCCCCCAAGGTCACGGATTCGATCGTCTCAATCACGTCCTTGTCCGGCAGCTTCATCGCGATGGAATACCCCCTGTCCAGTGTTGCCAGTGGATCAGCGGTCCCGAGAATGCCGCCCAGTTTCCTCAGACCTTCTCTCTGAAGGACCAGGAATGACTCCAGAGCCCGGTTCATCTGCAGGAAGCGGTCATCGAGCCTCTGGGAGTGTGTCCTTATCTGGTCGAGGACCACATCTGATGAGAGGCTCGACTCCAGCCTCTTGATGTCCCTCCTTCTAGATTCGAGCATGTTCCTGAGACCCCAGACCAGGCTTTCCCTGTCCGTATCAAGAGACGTGTGCAGTTCCATGATGTCAGGAACCACGAGCTCTGCGGCTGCACTTGGTGTGGCTGCTCTCCTGTCCGCCACGAAGTCAGCAATCGTGAAGTCCGTCTCGTGTCCCACTGCGGAGACCACGGGGACGTGGGAATCGAAGATGGTGCGTGCTACAGATTCGTCGTTGAAGCACGCGAGGTCCTCGAAGGCTCCACCACCCCTGCCGACTATCATGACGTCGATGCCGTCGTACCTGTTTAGAGCCTCAATTGCAGAGACGATAAACCCCGGGGCATCAGCTCCCTGAACGAGCGTTGGCGCCAGGATGATGTCCGCCAGCGGGAATCTCCTGCCGAGAATTTTCACGATGTCGCGGAATGCCGCTCCTTTCTCGGATGTGACAACGCCTATCTTGACCGGAAACTCAGGGAGTGGTTTCTTGTGTTCCTCAGCGAAAAGGCCCTCCGTTTCCAGGAGTTTCTTGAGTCTGAGAAACTTCTGATACAGTTCACCGACACCCTCGAGTTTGACTTCCCTCACAATCAGCTGATATGATCCGGATGGTCGGTAGACGTCTATGTCCCCGGACGCAACGATTTTCTGGCCGTCCTCTATGTCGAGACCAAGACGCTCCGCGTCGCCTCTGAACAGAACGCACTTCAAGGAGGAATCCTCATCTTTCATGGTGAAATAACAATGGCCCTGCGCCGACTTCCCGTAGTTGCTCAGCTCCCCTCTGACAGCGACGCCGATGAGAGAGGGTTCATCTCTCAACAGATTGCGGATAGTGTCCGTGACCTCGGTCACCGAGAATATCCTCTGAGCCTCTTCGGGCATACTCCCTCCTCACGTTTCCGACTTCAGCAAAGATAAGAGAGGTTGGTTTAAGTATGTTTCCTAATATCGTCTGGGTCTGCCAGATTTCCTTCGAGTGACACCTCACAATCCACGAATTCCAACCTGTAGAGTATCTGTTCGAGTGTCTTCTCCCGATCTCTTATGGGCACCGCCCACATCTTCAGAACGGCATCGAACCGCTTCTCGGGAAGTGCTTTCATCGTTCTCACAATCTGCTCATCGTACTCAAAGGAGATCTGGTATTCAGCAGAGTTGCTCCTTATGTGAACGACTGGCAACTTCTTCTCGATGTCGACCTTGTTTATCAGCAGTTCCTCAATGCTCGGATCAATCCTCAGCAAACAGTTCGCCGCTTCGAATTCCTTCACGACATACTTGTAGTGATGGAGCGGAGCAAGCCACTCCTTCGTTTCCGAATCGAACCTTCTCTTCTCTAGACTTTTCGCGACCTTCACCAGATCCCTGTCGTAGTCGAACTCGATGGAAACCTCGTCCCCCTTCCTCGTGATCAGAACCTGCTTCACGTTTCACCCCTATGGAGGAGTTGCTCTCCGCCTACTTAAAGCTCCAGAAGGGAGGGGTTGATGAAAGTGTTTCAGATGAGTGCTTTCCTGCAGGACGGACATCTTTTCCTGCCCTTGACGCATGCAGAATGATATGCGGAGCCGCAACTCGAGCACTCGACTGAGAATGTGCCTAGGTTTATCTCCGCACCACATATCCCGCACTCATTGGACGGCGGCGGGACATCTGACCTCTCCGGCCCCGTCTCCATACCCTTTGGTCTCACCAGGCGTGATGTCAGTGCCACGGACGCAACGATGGCTATCGC
>JAGMAI010000117.1 GCA_023130895.1 Thermoplasmata archaeon | reverse complement strand
CGTACTCGGGGTAGTTGTTCTCGGTTGCGAAGAGGTTGCCCTTGTAGACCACACCGCTCGGGGAGATTGCCTCGAGGTCAAGGTCGTCCTGGAGGAAGCCTCCCATTGGGGCTATGTGAGCCATCGTGATCTTCAGCGGGACTCTCGAAGAGCGGATGTTGAGGTTCATGCCGCCGTGTGTGGCGGCGTCCCAAAGCTCTCCTGCACCGAGGTTGCCGGTGCTCCACTGGTTGGTTCTAGGCGCGGTCGGGAACAAGGAGTTCTTGATGTTCACCTTTCCCCAACCCTGGTCATAACTGGGATAGCCGTATCCCATGTCCGTTGCACCATTGATGAGCGTCGCTTTCACGAGCGGAGATGTGATTTCGCTGACCGTGAGACCGTGGTACTCCCTGTAGAACTCCCTTGTCAGCGCAGAATGTCCTGCGATTCGCGGCGTCGATGCCGATGTGCCGCCCATATACCAGTAATCCGCGTTCGCATACGAACTGGGCAGATTATAGTGCTGGTAGTCCGTGATGTCAGAGTACTCGTTGTACTCGGCTCGTTTCGAGTGCGGACCTGCAAGCTCCGACGTGCCAACGATATCGGGCTTAATCCTGGTTTCCATAGGTCCTCGGCTGCTGTAGGAGGAAAGCTGTGAGGGATCGTCCGACCCTGCGCCCTCGGATGGGCGGTCGTTTTCTCCGGCTCCGACACCCAGCCCGTTATGCGCGTTTCCCCCGCCGCTGACAGTGTTCCATGCGGGTCCGTCATTCCCAGCCGCAAACACAACAAGGGCGTCTGGATTGTCCCACATGAAGCCGTCGACGTCATTTGCGGTCGGCCCGTAGAAGTTCTGCACGGACGTTGGTCCAAAGCTGTTGGAGTGCTGTCTTGCGCCATCTGCGTACTGGAGTTCCCACACGAGCGGCATAGGAACAAGCAGGCCGCCTCCAGACGCGCAGGAATCGAAGGTTAGCTCTGCTTCTGGGGCCACGCCCGCGTATCCATGCGTGTAGTCAGCATCGCACGGGTCGAAGACTCCATCCACAAACTCCTTGATGTACCCATTGCCAAGGGCGTCCCCCGCTACGTGGGTTCCGTGACCGCCAAGATCCGCTAGTTCTCCGGTATGCGCCCTTATCGACAGAACCCTGTCTCTGTTGCAGCCAGCGCCAGGACCCTTGAAGAAGTCGTAGTGACCGCTGGTCGGGTCACCTGTGTCGAATCCCGTGTCGGCGATTCCTATGACCTCCCCTGCACCAGTCAACGCTATCGGATCTCCCAACAGTGGATCGTACAACCCGCTAATTGAGCTGTGCTGGGCGTCGTAGTTACCTTCCAAAGTGGCTGCTCTGTTGTTGTATATGATGATTGGAGAGTCCTCCAACACATATCTTACGTCAGGGATGGCGACGAGTTCATCCATTCGGATCCCATTGACAATCACATTTACAGTCCCATGACGAGTGGATGTTCCATAGACCACACCAAGGTTTTCGATTTCCTTCAGGTTCCGATCGTAATCAACATCTGGGTACAGATGCACCTTCACCTTCACGACCTCGTGTCCGAACAGGTCCGGGGAGACCTTGAAGGCTGGGTAATATGGAATCAGAAACCTGACATAGTCGAGGCTTCTCACCTTTGAGACAGTCGGTTCATCCATTCTCACAACGTAGCCGTTGTACGGGACGTATTCATACAACCCGACACCCAGGTCCTCGAGCCTCTCCACCCTGTCAGCGGTCAAATAGCCCGAGTACTGGATGACGTAGTAGTCTCCCGTTTCCACGTTGGCGTATGTCTCCATCACGGCTTGGGAATCGCTCGTGTCTATCTCCAATCCAGAGTAGTAGAACCAGAGAAAGGAAGGTTCTACGGGAGACTGGCGTTCTTCTTCAGTGGAAATGCTAGTGGCGCTTGTCGGGAGAACCATTCCGATCACCACGAGTCCGACCATAAGTCCAACTAGCATTCTGCGATTATTTCCTGCTTTCATGCTACTCCTCCATTCCGAATGACAATCATTTTCTGCCCACAATTTCGGTAGTTCTTGCTATATTCCAGTTTGTATTTAAATGTTCCTTCAGCGGTCTGGGCAGTTGACACATAACCAGCAGCGAAGGCATTCCGATAAAATACTTATAGTTCAGGCAACATGACTTCAACAGAACTTCTACGAGGAGGAGGACATGGCAGAATCACCTCGAGTTTGGCTTTTCGCCAGAACTGTCTTTCTTGCCCTACTCATGTTGGCATCTGCAGCACAGGCAGGGCTTGGGTTGCTGGGGGACAGTGACGCGCAAATCGCGATGACCGAGCATCGGGAAACGTATGGGACGTTCGGTGTGGACGACGGTCTGGGGACCCTGAGAGGGAAGGCGGCCACAGAGCCCGAAAACACGGGAATCGAGAAGATTGCGGTGATGACATTCAGACCGGACATCCTACACGACTTCCTGGTGGGGAACAAGGTCGCTTCGGAAGGGCTCGGCTTGACGCAGGAATCGTATGAGATGACGGTCAGGATCCTTGAGGTCCCTGCCTCCCTCGTCCCAGATATTGGGCATCTCGAGGGCGTTGTGGGTGTCTCAGAGTACTTCGAACCCAACCTGCCGATGGACAGCGGAGGAGACGGCCCGGCCCCATCGTTGGATGTGATCAACGAGAGACATGGAATCGATTCCGCCCGGGACAAGGGTTTCTCCGGCAAGGATGTTAAGATCGCCATACCGGACACTGGTGTCGACTTCGCGAATCTCGATCTGATTGGCACTCAGGCACGAGACACGAAGACATACTCCACGACCGGCGAGATCGTCGTGCAATCTGCGGTTGCTGGGCAGGACAATGCGACACTCGTTCACAAGAAGGTGATTCCAAGCACAGAGACTCTCTACGTCAATGGGACCCCCATGCCAGGAGCGAGCTACAGCATCGACTACGATACGGGGCAAGTCATCTTCACACCGCCCTTGAACATTGCCGAGGTGGTGACTGCTTCCTACGACTACTACTCCCCTTACTATGGGTGGCCTATTGTCTTCGACCCGATGTCCGTCGCGACATACATGAAGAACAAGTACCCTGATGAGACCTGGTTCGTGAACGCCACTCAGAACGGTACTGATAACTTCCCGGTCAGTCACAGAATCAGGATCGATGGCAAGAACGACTTCGCCGAGCGTGAACAGTGGGGAAGTGACGATTCGGGTGAGGTGAAGTACCAGCCTCCTGTGGGGGCCAAGACGACTGACTTCGATCTGATAGACCTCTTCGTGACACGGGACCAGGACTTCTGGTACCTCGGATTCCATACGAGCATGGGCACCCTGAACAAGACGTACGGCATCTACATCGATATCGACAATGCCACGTCTGGTGCAGAGTACGATCCCATTGGGAATCTCGTAGACACGAATGCTTCCCACTCCGACTCTATCACTGATGTGCAATTCAACCCGGACAAAAGCCTCATCGCGACTGCATCAAAGGACCGAATGGTGAAGATATGGAGCAAGGATGGGGACCTGCTCTTCGATCTCTTTGGGCATCTGTCCGCACCGCACTCGGTGGCTTGGTCACCGGACGGGAGTCTGCTGGCAACGGCCGAGATAAGCTACGTGCGGATTTGGGATCCAACAACTGGGAGCCAGATTAGAGAGATACCAATCCCTGAGGGAACCGTCCCGGATGGAAGAGCCCTCCTGAGTTTCAATGAGAATGGGACATGGATTGCGGTGGGTGGAGGGTCTCTGGACAAGGTCCAGATTCTCGATGTCAACGATGGAAGCGTAATAGGCTATCTGAAACCGGTAAGTGGGTACACACCGAATTCCGTAGCCTTCAATCCTTTTGTTGCTTACAGCGATGTCATTGCCATAGGTTCGGGAGACAGGCAGGTCTATATCTACACCGTAAACGCCACCAACTTGAACAATCCCGCGGGAGGTAATCCTCTTGCCGTCCTCCGGAGAGTTCCGCTGGACCCGGACGGACACTCCCAGAGAATCCAGAGCATCTGCTGGTCACCGGACGGAACAAGGCTAGCATCATCCGCCGCGGAGATAACCTACAACGTGAAGGTTTGGGATGTCTGGGGAGCAGATCCCGTTCAGAATCTCACGGGGCTCTTCGGTGACGTGAGGAATCTGGAGTGGACAGGTGGCATGATTGCCGCTGGCGACCTCCAGGGAACAGTGAAAGTCTGGGAAGATTCTGGTCCCACGTTCGTGGATATCTTCTCCCAGCAGGCAAGCCAGGCCCAGATAAACGGCGTTTCCCTCTCGCCCGCAGAGGGCAAACTGGCGACGATCGCCGAGGACACGCAACTGAAACTGTGGGACATTGGGACACAGCAATTGGACAGGATTTTCAAGCACAAGCTCCCCGACTTCGCCATCTACGCCAATTACACAAGCGTGCTTTGGGGCTATGACGAGGATGGATTCCCGTGGAGCCAGAACGACACGTTCATGAATGCCACCCTTTACGAGTGGGAAGGTTCCCGCTGGAATGGCTCCAGACTGATCGACATAGGCGGATCCCAGAAATACAAGAGCCTGAAGGATGGTGATTATGTTGACAGCGGGTTCTTCGAAATGGCAGTGCCGAGAAGCGCGTTGGGAGACCCGCCGGGATTCGCCATTGAGCTTTTCAGTGTGGGCAAGAACGGATCCCATCCTCACGACTCTGCCCCAACGGACTTCAACATACAGGGAGATGTGACATGGGACAGCAGCTTCAGGTCGCTCTCCAACTTCGCGTACCGGAGGATCCAGATATACAAGGTGGACATCTCACCGCAGAATGCTACGAAATCTGTCTATCACTTCGGAAACCATCCCGGCGAGAATCTCGTGAAGACGTTCGGGACGATAGGCGTACTAGTCGCGGACAACCGAACCGCTGGTATCTATGAGAGAGTGTACGTGGATCTCAACAATGACAAGGTCTTCGACGACACTGACGTGGTTCTCTATCGCGGGAACGAGGTTGGATACTTGGATAACTACAACGCGACCGCCGCAAGTATAAACGACTATCCGAATGTCACAACGCCTGACGGAGCCCCTGACCTGTCGGCAGGAATGGTGTACTTCATCTCGGACGGGGAGACGTACATCCCCTATTCGGATGTCTACTGCGAGGACAATCTGATCGAGGATTGCATCGTTCCGAAGAACGGGGAGCTTGTGGCCTTCGCGGGAGAACTGGGGCTCAAGAAGTACCATGGAACTAGGATGGCATCTGCGATTGTGGGCCAGGGCAGGCTGGACACGGACCTGGGCGACCCGGACATAGGAAGGGTCATGGGAATCGCCCCGAACGCGACTATCATCATGATTCCCAACGCCTTCGACAATATCTTCGCTGCCTGGTCCTTTGCGGTGGAGGGATACGACGGAGTTCCGGACTCAGGGGACGAGGCGGACATAGTGATCAACGGCTTCAACTATGCTCGCTTGCTCAACAGTGGATGGGATGTGTTCAGCCGGTTCGCCGACTGGGCGTCCGTCAAGCGGTCAGGGGCGAGTACCGTGTTCGTCACCGCAGCGGGCAACGACGGATTCGGATATGGGACTATCAACTCGCCGTCCTCTGCGACAGCGGTCATAACGGCTGGCGTCGCAACCGACTACACAAGAGACTCATCCATGTATGCATCCTATGGCGGGAAGGAAGGATCCAATCCGAAATGGGGGGATGTTATGCCATACTCCTCGAAGGGTCCGACGCCCATGGGAATCCCAAAGCCAGATGTTGTCACAATCGGAGTCGCAAACGTCGATGACCCGCTGTGGAGAGGGCCTGACGGAAGCAATATGACGGCTCTTAAGTTAGGGCTCTTCGAGGGCTCTCACGTATCGGCGGCGATTACAGGAGGCGTCGTTGCGCTCATATATGAGGCGTTCCACTCGACCCACCTGAGATTCCCGACCGTCCAGGAAGCGAAGGCGATACTGAAGTCATCAGCTGACAACATCAACCATGACGTTCTGTCGCAAGGTGCTGGATTCGTCAATGCGAGCAGGGCGGTGGACCTGGCCGCGAACGTTGGCGGGATAGTTGTTGATCCCACGTACTGGGTGCCAGGATTCTACGCAGGCGGAAAACCCGAGGCGTTCGCAAAGCTGATGTTCCCCGGTGAGAGCGATTCGATCGACTTCGCCGTTGAGAACACGGATTTGACATCGTCCGTTTCCGTTCAGGCTAGCGATGAGGTGTTCAAGAAAACCGCCACGTACTACACCGATGGAGTCACGAGGTTCGACGGCTGGTACTCCACAGACGGGAGGCTGACATACTGGATCAATGACACGGGACTGACGAAGATAATGCCACATCCCTTCATCTGGGACAACTACACGCTTGATCAAACGCCAATCGACGCCGGTCTGTGGAATTCTGCGGACCTGATGAAGGTCACGGCATGGTCCAACTTCACAGACATCGACACGGATAACAATGGCATGATCATCCGCGAGTCGCAGGATCCGGTGATGATTCTGGAGCTTCGCGACTGGGAGAACCTTGACGTCTGGCCACTCCGAGACTATCCGGACACGATCATGCAGCAGATCGAGACGAACACATTCACGCGCTGCAACAACGTGGCCAATGTCCTTGAGGCGACGGTCCACGACCCGGCTTCGAGGATCCATGACGCGCTCATAATCAACCTCAAGCCAACGCCGACAAAGCTGGACGAAGGCCAGTACTGGAAGCTCAAGATCGAGTTCTTCGAGAGGTTCGACTGGGACTGGCTCTCCTTGGACAGCACCTCGTTCACGATACCGGCTGGCGGCACTTGGGATCTCACAGCAACGATGACCCTGCCTCCGGATGTTGGCATCGGCTCCTACGAAGGAGGGATCTACCTTGACGCGAACGGTCTTGTATCGGTGATCCCCGTGCTCGTCAACGTCGCTTCGAGGGAGACGCGTTTCACGTTCGGCGGGTTCTCCTCGATATCCCAGGACCTCTTCAACAACACGAAGATAGGAGGGGGCATGGGAGGCGGGTTCGAAGGCGACCTTGAGAGATCCGGTGACTGGAGGTACTTCTACATCGATGTCCCGAGACAGGGCAAGTTCATAGATCCCTACAACTACAAGTTCTATATCGATGTCTCCTGGAATCTCAAGCCCTCTGACATTGACATTCACGCGTTTGGTAAGGATCCGGCTCCCGCCTATGCGGACTACTTCTCGGACAGCGACAGGTACGGGGGCTACACGCTGAGCGAGACCGGAGCCAGCGAGGACGATGATGAATTCAACACTGTCACGAACACGAGCCAGGAGATCATAACCCCTCCACTGAGACCGGGGCTGAACGTCATCGCCCTCCACTGCGTGATGTTCAATGGAACACAAGAGCCTGAGGAGAACGTCTCAGGCCAGGTCGGCTGGGTGGAGATCACTCCAGTGGAGCTCAGGAAGGTCACGAATCAACTCTCCGGAGAGGCGCGAATGACTTTCACGTCGAACTTCGATTGGCCGATGGGGATGGAGACGAGCGCCGTAGGTCCGGCCCAGATGGAGAGGTTCGATGACGTGGAGATATTCTTCGACAAGAAGATCGTGGACGAGCTCTACGCGGGCGAGAGAACGTTCGTGGAGGCTCTTGCGGACGGGAACTACACCTACGTTGTCAGGGTCAAGGACGCCCTCATCTTCGACATTCACATATGGGGAAAGGCTGATGCGCCTGACCTGGACCTCGGAATCTTCCTGGACGCCAACGGGAACGGGGAAGCGGAAGCAGGCGAGTTCGTCGAATACGATGCTGACGCGGACGCGGACGAGCAGGTCAAGCTGAAGGCCCCGAAGGATGGCCAGTATATCATCAAGGTCCTCGGTTTTGACACTAGGGACCCAGGTCACTTCGACATCGAGATAAGCGTCACGATAGCTGGCATAGAGGGCTACAAGATGGTCGATGCCCCAGAAGGCCCCATCACGGCGAACACGCCGCTCAACTTCGGGATGTCATGGGAGTTCATGGGCGACACCGAGGACCGGGGCTATGGTGGCGTGCTCACGCTCGGTCCGCCTGGAGCGAGCGAGGCCGTGCTCATCCCAGTGACTATCACGCTTGACAGAACGCCGCCGTCGATGGGGGATCTTGTCATGAGCACCGGTGAGAAGCAGGTGAACTACCTGGACAACCGAACGACGGATCAGATCCAGCCTCAGTTCTCCGTCGCGGTGTTGGATCTTGAACGAGGAGAGATAGATCCCGGGCTGTGCGCCGTGTACTTCGATGGCGAGGATTCCACATCTTGGAGCACGATTGACATCAAGTTCGTGAGGAACGCCGAAGACGCATACGGATACTGGGCGGGGGGAATCCTCTATAGCCCCGTCGCTCCGCTTTCCGAGGGCGTGCACAACATCACATTCGTCACTGGTGATGCTGCCGGCAACTTGGTCATAAGGGACTTCATAATAGTCGTTGATACACAGTCCCCGCCGCTCGTGCTTGACCAACCGACAACGATGCACACTCAGGTGACCGAGGTGACGGTCAGCGGGACGACGGAGGCCCTCGCCACTGTCTTCGTCAGATCGGAAATGCTGACGGCGGGTCCAGATGGAAGGTTCAAGACGACGATCACACTCGTCAATGGAACGAACATCATTCAGGTCCGAGTTGTTGACTGGTTCGGCTTGACCGCCTCGGGTGATCTCGTCTCGGCAAACGACAACTCTGCAACAATCGAGATCGTCTCGGATTCCCTCTCTCCGACATTCGAGCGGATAGACCGTCCTGCGATGACGAACAGTGAGTTCGCAGTGTTCAGCGGACTGGTCGATGATCTCGTCTCCCAGTTGCCGGAGGAGCATCTGGACCTGGATATGCTCTCATTGAGGATCGCGGGCATCGACGTCCCCGTCCAGA
>JAGMAI010000116.1 GCA_023130895.1 Thermoplasmata archaeon | reverse complement strand
GACAAGCCGTTCAACATATTCTTCGTGTCGACGGACGAGAAGAGGTCCCCCTCCACAGGGTCGCCGATGCTGTTCCAGACGATTGTCCACGAGGAGTTCGGTCATTGCGTGAACTACTCGAACTCCACAACGCGGTTCGCCGCGAACCCCGGGCTCCTGGAAGGACTGCACACGACGTTCGGTCTGGCGGTGAGCGACGGCATATCCTTCAACAGGGAGCTGGAGTCGCTGCTCCTTCTCAAGGAACTGGTGGAGAAGACACCGCTATCGCCAGCGGAAGAGAGGTTCATGAACATGGTCAGGAAATACGGCGACTTCGACACGTGGCTTCTGGAGGTCGAGTTCGAGGTCTACAAGTGGCGGATAGTCAGGTTTCTGAGGGCGATATCCGACTCGAGGATCAACATGGGCAAGACTAGCCTGACGGACTTCGTTGAATGGGCGCACAAGAGGACGGGGATAATGAAGAAGACGATATTCAACCAGATCTTCATCTTCCAGTCCATGGTCGGCTACGCTCCCGTGTACTCGGTCGTCGGGCAGAGCCTGAGGAGGATACAGGAGTCGGTACGGGAGGCGGGGAAGGACATCGTCGACTTCAACACCTACGCGTGCTCCCTGGGCTTCGCACCGAGGCAGATGTGGGAGCGCAACCTGAGAGACTGGATATCATCCTAGTATAGTATTTGGCTAAACATATCGTCCAAAAGGGTTAATTAGTTTAAGCGTATACTTGCTAGCATGTCCTTTGAGATCTCTGTCGTCAGCAACACACCTTTGACGCCGCTGAAGAATCTCGACGAGGTCGCAACGCTTTTCCTGGGGCAGATAGGATTCCTCCCGAAGGGCTTCGATTCGAAGTCGGCAAAGAGGAGCATCCCATACCGGCTCTTCGTTGACTGTCTTCTGAAACGGCCCGAGAAGGGCTGGACGGCTGAGCAGCTGTCCGTGAAGCTGAAGACCACGAAGCCCACGATATACAGGCACTTGAACAAGCTGAAGTACATGGACCTGCTGGAGGAAATGGCCGTCAAGGACGGGAAGGAGGAGAGGAAGGGCTACCGCATCCGGTATGGGAATCTCGAGAAAGCATGGAACTTCGTCGAGGCGCATGTCGATGTCGCGATGGAGAACTACAGAACGACGGTGGAACACATGGGAAAGCTAGCCAAAGAGAGGAGGTGAGATGGTTGAAGGAGAATGAAGAGACGTTTATCCTTACGAAGGGCTCGAAGTACAGGGTCGTGTCATTGGAGACTCGGGAGAAACCGCTCGTTACCCACGGGATATTCAAGGGCTACGCCGCGATCGGGCACGATGAGGGGATCTGCCTGGAGCTGGACGAATCCCACAAGGAGTCGGCGGGCCGCATGAGAATCGTGCCGACGCACATGATTCTGGCGATCGACGTCATCGAAAGCGCTGAAAAGAAAGAGGAAGTCACAAAGCCAGATGCCATGTACATCTGAGGTCTCCTCGTGGTCATCGAGATCGAGCAGGGCACGCTCGAGGAGAGAGTCCTGCGCATCCTTCTCCAAGCCTATCCGATCACCTTGAAGGATCTGAAGTGGGAGCTCAAGATATCCGAGGTCAAGCTGGACCTCGTCCTGAAGAAGTTCGTCATGAGAGGGATAATCGAGCTGGAGGAGCTTCCCGACACGACCTTCATCAGGCTTCTCCGCTCGGACTTCGTGTTCGTTGGGAGGAAGGCCAGCCAGAAGAAGAGGTTCAAGCGCAAGGGAGGAAGGAAAAAGGGAGAGGACTACGACGGGATCATGTTCCAGTAGGTCTCCGCAGTCCATTTATACCGAGTCCTCGATGTGAATCCGTGGACATAGTCGATGAGCTGGTCGGCCTGCTCCTGAGCGGGGAGATACAAACCAGGGAGGAGCTTCAGCGGGCGAAGATCGCTCTCTGCAAGGAGCACTCCGTGTCGGGCCTTCCGAGGAGCTCCGAGATCCTCTCCAGGGTCCCCGAGACGAGCGTCGAGGACCTCCGGCACCTGCTGGTCAAGAAGCCCCAGAGAACGCTCTCGGGCGTGGCGGTCGTCGCAGTGATGACAAAGCCCGGCCCGTGCCCGCACGGAAAGTGCCTGTACTGCCCCGGCGGTGTGGAGAGCGGGACACCGCAGTCCTACACGGGAAAGGAGCCAGCGGCACTTCGAGCCGCCCGCCATACCTACGATCCCTTCCGGCAGGTGCGGGACAGGGTCCGGCAGCTGGGGAACGTGGGCCATTCGACCGACAAGGTCGACCTCATAGTCATGGGAGGCACATTCACAGCCTTCGATGAGGGATACCAGAGGGATTTCATCAAAGGGTGCTTCGACGGGCTCAACGGTGACCTCTCCTCGCACCTGGAAGAGGCGCACGAACGGAACGAGACCGCGGGGAACAGGTGCACTGGCCTGACAGTAGAGACGAGGCCTGACTGCTTCCTCGATGGCGATGTCGAGCGGGCTCTGTCGTACGGCGTCACGCGGGTCGAGCTCGGCGTCCAGACGACCAACGAGGAGGTCCTGCGCCGTGTGAGTCGCGGACACGGGGTCAAGGAGGTCGTGGAGGCCACCAGGCGCGCGAAGGACGCCGGCCTGAAGGTCTGCTATCATCTCATGCCGGGTCTACCGGGAATGACTCCTGAAGACGATGTGGGGACGTTCAGGGAAGTGTTCGAGGACCCCGCCTACAGACCGGACATGCTGAAGATCTATCCGACCGCGGTCGTCAAGGGAACCGGCCTGTACACGATGTGGAAGAACGGCGAGTTCGAGCCTTACGACACGCAGACGGTTGCCGAGCTGATCGCCAGGCTCAAGAGTATGACACCGCACTGGGTGAGGATCCAGCGCATACAAAGGGATATCCCCATCCCGCTGACGGAGGCGGGCGCGAGAAAGGGCCACTTGCGGCAGCTCGCCAAGCAGCTCCTCTTGGAGCAGGGGAAGAAGTGCAACTGCATCAGGTGCAGGGAAGCGGGTCGGATCGAGAGCAGTGATGACATCTCGGTCGAGAATGCCGAGCTCGTCCGGAGGGAGTACGAGGCATCGACTCGCCAGGAGGTGTTCCTCTCATTCGAGGATGGGGAGGCCCTCTTCGGTTACGCACGGCTGAGGGATTGCGGGGACATCGCGAGGCTCAGGGAGCTCAGGGTGCTGGGAGAGCTCGTGCCCTTGAGCGAAAGGCCCGGCAGAAGATTGCAGCACCGGGGGATCGGGGCGCTCCTCCTGGAGGAATGCGAGAGAATCGCCAAGGATGAATGGGGATCGGACCGCCTCCACGTGACAAGCGGTGTGGGGACGCGCAAGTACTACGAAAAGCTCGGATTCTCCAGATCTGGGCCCTACATGGGCAAGTTGCTCTGATCATCCTTCCTCAGGCACGCTGACATGAGGTCCTCGTCGCCCAGCCTCTTGAAGATGCCGGCCTTGAGCCTCCATATCCCGGGGTAGTCCTCGTCGAGACTCGACAACCTGTCGAGGTACATCATCGAAGCTCGAAGCCTCCCAATTCTGGCGTAGATGGCTCCGATGAAGAAAAGGGCTTCAACGTCATTCGGATTCTCCCTGAGCCTTGCCGCGCAGGCCTGCAGAATCCTGTACAGGTCTGTGTCCGTGAGTTGAGTCACCATGCGTCGAAATCGCTCTGAAGGCAGATTAAGACGACTATCAGAAAATCAGACTTGATTGTCACGGTTGATTATCGAAAGCGATAAGGCCTAGAGCTCACCGGCGGCGAAGGCCTGAAGCCTGTACTCGCCCTTGATGAGGTCCTTCATGATGGCGTCCACACCGTGGATTTCCTGGTCCGTGCCGCCCCAATTCTCCAGGGCCCTTCCGTGCTTCTTCTCGACGTCCTCCAAGGCCATCCTGAGCTGTGGGACCACGTCCTCGGGGTGCTCTCCGTGGACAACGCTCGCCAGCAGCGTGTTCTTCCCTCTGGCGATGATGATCCTCAGCTCTCCGAACTTCAGCTCGTCCAGTGTCCCCTTCTCCCCTCTGAAGGAGTCCTTCACGAACTCCTGCACGGCGACGAGCATGGCACTCAAGATGTCCGTGTCCAGATCGGGTTTGAGCCTCCGAGTATAGTGCTTCATCAGCAGCCCGCTCCTGTGCAGGAGGAAGATCTCGTCAACGATCGTGGGCTTCTCCATCCATCTTCGGAGCTTCGCTTCCTGGGTCCTCCGCCTCCTGTACATCATGAATGTCAGGAAGGCGAGCCACATTCCCTGTATCGCGAATATGCCTATCACGGCGATTCCCAACGCCTCTTCGGATAGCGCCATTCACACGACCTCCGATTCTTCAGTATTTGTCTATGATCAGCTTCTTGACGATCTCATCCGCATCACTCAGTTCATCTGGCATTCCAGACCACTTCTTAAGCTTGTCCCCGAGCTTGGTCTCTATCTCCTTGCAGACATCCCGCAGCTGGGATTCCAGCTTCTTGGGCTCCGGTCCCGCTGTCACTGCCGCCAGGATGGCGCTCTTGCAGCGGATGATCGAGATGTGGTACTCTCCGAACTTGAGCTGGTTCAGCTCTCCCTTTCTGAACTTGAAAGTGTCGCTGACGAAGTCCTGGACCGCTACGAGCATCCCGCTGAGGATGTCGCTGTCCACGTCGGGTTTCATCCGTCGCGTGTAGTGCCGTATCAGCTCCCCGCTCCTGTGGAGGAAGAACACCTCATCTATGACCGGCTTCCTTCTGTTCATCACCACAAATGTGGCCCCCGCCGAGATCGAACCAACGACGATGACAATCGAGAAGATGAGGGAGGATGACATGGGCGTTTCCTCACCGCCCTCCGAGCCAGCATTGACCAGCACCGAGATGACGCTGTCGAAGGACCCTTCCCGCGGGATGTCTCGCGAGTTCGTGTAGTTGAGTACAACGCTGTTGACGAACGTCGTGTCCCTTGGAAGACCGTCCTCAATCACTACCGCCAGGGTGAGACTGTGCGTGCCCGGAGCTACGTCGTCGAATGCGAAGCGGATGTCCCGACCGTCGTTCAGCGCGGGTGGTGGGCTCGAGGTGAGGAACTCCACGTTCCCGGGTATGGTGCTGTTTATCCAGACCCGATTCGCCGTCCCGGCGCCCGTGTTGTTGAAGTAGATAGTATATGTGACGATGTCCTGGCCCTCGACCTCATCCTTGTCCGCGACGGCTTCCACGGTGATGCTCGGTTCGTGATACTCGATCCTGCATGTTGCCCCGTCACCGAGGCTGGAAACGAAGAACCCTATGGAATCTGTGTAATCCATGTACGCCCAGTTGGTCACTTCAGAACCCAAGGGAACCGACTCGTTGACCTCAACTCTCAGAACGAAGAAATGGCTGCCGGGCGGCACGTCCGTGAAGTTGTAATGGAGGTCACCCCCGTTTCGGTATCCTCCGGAATAGAAGGGAAGACTGCTCGCCGTGTCGCTCAGGTATTCCAGTCCGGACGGAAGGCTGTCATTTATCCACACCTTCGCGGAATCCGCGTTGCCAGTATTGTTGAAGAAGATCGTGAACCTCAGAGTGTCCCCGGGTTCCGCGGTCTCACGGTCGACGACTATGTCGAAATACAGAGCGGAACTCAGAGGGGATCCCCAGATTCGGAACATCTCATCGTCCGCGGAGTTCAGCGACCAGACCTGACCTACTCCGGTGTCATCCACCGCCATCATTCCCTGAGGATAGGCGTCCGCGTCGGACGTGTACCACAAGTAACCGTTGGGCATCGCCTCAGAGCATCTCGTGACTATCCAGTATTCCGTGCTCTCCACTATGTCAATATCGCTGAGGGCACGGAAGTCCATCCACTCATGAGTGACCAATGGTGGCGATGAGGTAGCGTCGAAATACCCAATCTCTGCCCCAGAGGGCAGGCCGAAGTTCGAGGTTTGCAGGGTCACGTTCAGGTCCGCGACCTTGGTCGCCTTGACGTGCAGACTGATCTTCGTGAGCGTGTAGTGACTGGACGCCACGAAGGACTGGGCAACCGCGTTGCTCTTCGAGACGATGTTGTACGTGCCATTCCCCCATATCTCGTTGTGGTCGAAAATGACGTCCTGACCGGATGATGTTTGAAGGAATTGCGAGAAGAACAGCAGCTGGATTATGAGAAAGAGGACAACGCAAGGCCTCACTACTGTCCCTGACCGAAGTGTCATTACCATTCCAGCTACCCTTTCCAATGTGGACTAACCTGGGCAATAGCTCAATCTCCCCTGCCGCTATAAAAAGCATAGACTCTGATTTTCAGGTTTGATAACTGTTCCTTTCGGCGGAGGTCAGAAGGTCCTCAGGAGCTTTCGAAGGACGTCCGGCAGGGCGTCGATCCCCTCCCTGGTCTGGTCCGTCGTGTCCCTTTCCCTGACCGTCACGGTGTTGTCCTTCAGCGAATCGTGATCGATTGTGATGCAGTAGGGTGTGCCGATCTCGTCCATCCTGGCGTACCTCTTCCCTATCGACCCGGAGGCGTCGTAGAAGCAGTCGAACTCCTTTCTCAGGCGGGTGTAGACCTCCCGCGCCAGCTCCGGCAGACCGTCCTTTGACAGGAGCGGGAACACTCCCGCCTCGATCGGCGCGAGCGGCGGTGGGAGCTTCAAGATGGACCTCTCGTTCTTCTTATAGAACGTGTCCAGGAGAGACCAGACGTTCCTGTCGACACCGAAGCTCAGCTCGAGCACGTGAGGAATGAACCGCCTTCCCCCGCTGGAGACGCTCATCTTCTCGTGCGACTCCTTCTCGTGCCCGCTCAGGTCGTGGTCCGTCCTGTAGTGGATGCCGGCGACCTCCTTGAACCCGCCAAGGGAACCCATGTCGATCTGGATGTCGAAGTGTATCTTGTTGTAGAATGCCCGCTCGTCCTCTCCGAGCTCGGCGAACCTGAACTTCTCGGGCGGGTACCCCAGAAGGTCCGTGTAGAAGCTCTGCACCTTCGCCATGTGGGCGACGTAGAACCACGGAAGGCCCTTGTCCATGAGTTCCTGGCAGCTCAGTGCCTGCACGTTCTCCCTGTCCTCCTCGAAGGCCACCCTCACGCCCAGGCCGTCGAAGTCGGAGAGGCTCATGGAGCTCGGAAATCCCTCATCCTCCGGGTCGAAGAATATCTGCAGCTCGGCCTGGATGAACTCCCTCATCCGATACGTTCCCTGCCTCGGCGATATCTCGTTCCTGAACGCGCGTCCCATGATGGCGAGACCCATCGGGATCCTCCTTCTCAGGGCCTCGAACTCCCGCTTGAAGTTAAGGTAGACCCCTTGGGCGGTCTCCGGTCTCAGAAAGGCGTCGTCCGTCCCGGCCGGACCGACGGCGAGTGGGAACATCATGTTGAAAAGCTCCGTGGCCTCGAACTCGCCCTCGCACTCGGGGCATTTGAGGCGGAGCTCTTCCAGCTTTGCGTCGATGTCATCAGGGGACATGCCCTCTGCGGAGGCACCGGTGGCATCCTCCAGGAGCTGGTCCCCGCGGAATGACTCCCCGCAATTCGAGCACTTCGCCATGACGTCGGTGAAGTGGTCAACGTGACCCGAGGCCTTCAGGCTCCTGTACGGGAGGATGGTCGTCGTGTCGACGAGGTAGTAGTTGTCCTCGGACTTGACGAAATGGCGGAGCCAGGCGTCCTCCCATTTCCTCTTCAGGCCCGCACCGAGATGGCCGTAGTCGTAGAATCCGCCAAACCCTCCATATATGTCCGCGGTTGGCCAGATGAAGCCCTTTCTCACAGATAAGGACATGATGTCGTCGTATCTGCCAGGCAAGGGAATCCCTCTATTGGACAAGAGTGGCTACTACATCAAGCTCGTAGAGCATGGCGACCAGTCTGTCGTTCATATCTATCACCGGGAGCTGACCGAAGTCCTCCACCATCATCATCCTGGCGGCTTCCGCGGCCCCCGTCTTCTCGAACACCGTGACAGGTTTCTTCACCATGACCTCTACGACATCGATCTTCGGAAGGTCGATCTTCGATTCCTCGTAGTAGAGCTTCATGACGTTCCTGAGGCCGTCCCAGGACCAAGAGTCCTCGTCCTCTCCCAGGCCCAGGTCCGAGATGGCAATGCTCCCGTTGATGTGGCTCTGGTTGAAGATGTCCCTGTCCGTGATGATCCCGCTCAGCTTCCCCGTCTTGTCGAGGACGGGAAGTGCGAACACCTTTGCCACCTTGATGATCTCGAGCGCCACTTTCAGGGGAGTCTTCTCGTAGACGGGAACGCAAGGGGACCTGGTGAGCTCGCTGACCGGAGTCTCCACGCTCTTCTTCTGCACGGCCTCGAGGAAGTCCGCAGGAGTGAGCATTCCGACCACCTTCTTCTTCGAGACGACCGGCATGTGATGAATGTCACCCTCCACGAAGAGCCTAGCCACGTCCTCGACATTTCCGGTCTTGACCGTCGTTGGCCAGTCCTTCTGGACCAAGAGGGCGAGCTGTTCTTCCGTTGGGCTTGCGAAGATGTGCTTCCTGGCGACGAACCCCACGTAGGTCCCGTCCTTCTTGACGACCGGAACGCCCGTGAGCTTCTTCGTGACCATTATCCTGAGTATCTCTGTCCTGGTCCCGGGTAGCTTCGCCACGATGGGGTCTTCTGTCATTATGTCCTTTACCCTCATCCGCTACCCCCTTCGGTCTCCTCGATTTCGACGAGCCTCACACCATGCTTCATCCATGTCTTCTCTCCCATGCAAACCAACGAAATGTCCGCTTCCGAAGCTCTCAGAATGTGCTTCAATTGTGGACTGTGGCTCTGCGGAGCCAGAACCATGAAATCTGGCTTTTTCCCGACGGTTAAGCCTAAAGCGCCCTCTCCATTTAAACCTTTTCTGGAGCTGATCAGCATTCCGATGACATCCAGCAGCCCGATTCCTCCCTTCAGTTTGCCCGCGTAGTAGGCGAACTTCATCTCCTCCAAGACCGAGGGGCTCGATATCATCGCATTGTCCGTTCCCAGCATGAGCCTGACTCCCTTGCTCAGCATTCTCGGGATGTCTATCAGTCTTCCGAAGAAGGCGTTCGAGCGGGGGCAGATGACCACTGGCACGTCGTCGTTCGCGCAGACCTCCAGATCGGAGTCCGTTGCACACGTCATATGGACAAGGAAGCTGGGCTTCAAGTCCAGTATCCGGTCGATGTCCTCGCGCTTGTCCTCGCTCGCGTGGAGTGCGAAGGGGACACCCTCTCGCCGCGCGGCCTCCGAGACCTTCTCGAGCTCCGATCGGTCCCAATCGCTAATCGAGCTGACGCCGATGCCGTTGACGACCTTGAGGAGCGAGGCCATCTCACGGCCGTCGAACCTCATCCCCGCCGGTCTTCCGTACGCGACCGGCCTGACATCGAGTCCCAGGCAGGACTCGTAGAGCATGGAGACGCCGTCGAGCCCGCCCTCCCTGAAGTCGAAGAAGGCGGTCGTCCCGCTCTCGAACATGCGCTTGGCGGTCAGTCTCATCGCGTCCACAACGTCCTCCCGCCTCGCCTCCCGCAGCCTCCTGTGCTTGAGGCCGTTTGGCGGGGCGACTATCTCGGAGATCGTCCCCCGTAGCTCCTCCGTGATGAACGAATCCCCAATGTGCGTGTGCGCGTTCGCGAGCGTGGGCATCACGATCCCTCGGGCGATCACGTCCTTGACCCTCTGGCCGGTGAACTCCTGGACAAGACCGTCCTCGAACCCGATGCTGCCCTCTTTCAGACCGTTCTCGGTCAGCACCCAACCGCTCACGTACTTCATCGATGATTGGATGGGAATGCTCGATTTAAAGCTTGGCAAACTCTAAGGTGGATAGCCTCTTCGAATACGCTTAAATAGCCACCAAATCAATGAAAAAAGCGGCTATCACGGAGACAAAGGGGGAGGTCTGTGGGGAGACCTGGAGCGCTGTTCGCAGGGGATTCTGCAGACCGTTAGGAACTCCGAATTTCACTCTGGAAGCCATCCTCGGGGGAGGGGATCATACATGGAAAGAGTACGGCCAGCACCGAACACGCCATCGCTAAGGAGGAGGAAGGAACTTCTCAAGAAAGTTCTGAACGTTGACGTAGACGAGATCTCTCACAGGGTGGTCCGGCAACACCACTTCAGGGTTGCCGTCGAGACCGCCAGTTGCGTAGATTCCAACTCGCGCATATGGAGGAGGTACTCCAAGAACAAGGGGGGCATAATACTGCTTCTCAGCGGGATGAGGGATCTTGGGCTCCGAGATTAGAACAAGCGTCAACAGGCCTTCGAGGAAACCCTCGCGTCACAGGCGATTTGAGGGAATCCAGTCTTCTGTACCAAAGTTTAATTATCGCACCTCATATAGCTTGAATCATGACCCTGATGCGTAGAGCCAGAAAGGGAATCACACCCGAGATTGAGGCGGTTGCGGAAGTGGAGCGCATGCCCGCTGAGCGGCTGCGCAGACTGGTCGCGGCAGGGCGGGTCGTCATTCCGTTCAATCAGGTACACTCTCCCGACCTATGCGGGATCGGCGAGGGTCTCGCTGTCAAGATCAACGCCAACATTGGCACGTCCGCTGATCATCACGATATGAAAGAGGAACTGGAGAAGGCCACCGTGGCGGTCAAGTACGGCGCTGACACGATAATGGACCTGAGCACTGGCGGGGATATAGACGAGATGAGGAGGAGGATAGTCAAGGAGGTGCGC
>JAGMAI010000115.1 GCA_023130895.1 Thermoplasmata archaeon | reverse complement strand
ATGGCCAACATACTCAGCACGAGGAAGAAGCCAGACAAGGCCATGAGCTACATGGAGAAGAGCGTCGTGCTGCTCCGCGACTCGGACGACCGCCAGGCCCTGGCGGACAGGCTCTTCCGCCTCAGCGACATGAAGCTGGCCAGCGGGTCCAAATCGGAGGCCATGAAGCTCAAGGATGAGGCCTTCAGGGTCCTCAACTCCAAGCCCCAGCACTGATACAACAATATTTATATAGTTCAGGTTTATTTTGTCGCAGCCCTGAGAAGGGCGGAAGGGATATGGGAAATCACTTGAAAACTGATAGTGAGGGTGTAAGATGAAGAAAGGTATTGTTGCCCTATTTGTGTTTGTATTGGTGAGCATGGCTTTCTGTGCATGGAGCCCTGGGGTCAGAGCGCAGCCGGATGATGTTTGGGTAGAGGAGAGTCCTTTCACGCACAACATCTGGGAGTTCGTTCCTGGCGAGACAATGGCGATACACATCGAAGGTACCGAGGATGATGTGTTTGATATCGTCATCATATACGACCCGGGAGGCGCCGATCTGCAGATGACGGACTGGGAGGACGAGAAGGTTCCGAGTAGCGGCGAAATCGTCCTCACGTATGAGATTCCAGATTCTGCTGCCAGTCTACTTGGCTACCAAATACAGACATGGGATGAAACAAGAACCTGGCGCTGGTGGGTCGACTACTCGTTCGATGTCGTGCTCTTCGACGCGAGGATCGAGGCGGAAAGGGACGACTACATCGCGGGAGAAGAGGTGACTGTTCACTACATGTGCTGGTATGAAAAGGACCTTGGTCCAGTCGACGACGGTTACATCGAATGGCAGGTCAAAGAGGATGGACTCCCAGCAGAGATTGCCGACGGCTCAATCAGAATCTCTGATGCTGACGATGCGGTCGGAACATTCTCGTTCGACCTAGGAACGGGAGCAGCAACGGGAGATTACACCATCGAATTCTGGCTGAACGACACGGATTCCGGCACGGCTGATCACGTGATCGGGAGAACTGCGGCTTTCGATGTTGAGACGTTGATCGTAGCAATCACCCTCAATGGCCAACCACCATCCCCAAACATTGTTTATGCGCCTGGAGAATCGGTTCGAGTGGATGTGGCCGTCTCGGTAGGTCCTTGGGAGCCTGTTGAAGGCGCCAAGGTTGACATTGAAGTGAAAGAGGATGGCGACGTTGTTGCTGCATATGGGGCGGATGACCTCCTGACGAAGAGCGATGGCACAGTCACACACTTCTTCACACTCGCGTCAGATATCGACGATGGCACGGAGTTCGAGGTGGAGGCTGAAGTGAGCATTGAGGTTCTGACCGAGCGTGAGACCATTGAGTTCACGGTGGAAGAGGAGGCTGCTGGGGCTCTAGATGTGAACCTCAAGTTCGACAGGAACATATACATGTCTGGCGAGACTATCACCGCTACGGCTGAGGTCCAGACGAGAGGAACGACGGCCGACGTCAACTACCGCTTCTGGATCCGCGAAGCCGTTTTGTGGGGAGACCAATCGGGAGACCTAATCGACTGGACCATTCAGGACAGCAACGAACTGCAGTGGACCGTCCCGGATGACTTCTCAGGCTGGCTGTACTTCAGAGTCGACGCAAAGAACAGTGAAGGCTTCGAAGATCGGGATGATGATTGGGTGGACGTCGTGTTCGGACACCTTCTGGTCGATGCCGACAAGAAGGAATATGAAGCAGGGGACACAATCACGGTCTCCTTCGAGCTCATCAGCAACGTGATGACGAATCCCGAGTTCTTCTACAGCGTTGAGGTCGGGGGGATTTCAATCATGTCTGGAGACGCGGGAACCGAAGACTTCACATTCGAAATACCGGCCATACCGGCAGACATGTACAGGTTCAGAGTCATTGCCACCGATGAGGGCTACGTCGTGGAAGGTTCGGACACCTCCCGACTGCTGGCGGGCTTCTTCATGAGCTTCGAGTTCGACAAGGAGGCCTACTCGCCAGGGGACACGATGACGATAACCTACGAGATCAAGGCCAGGGGCGACTCCAC
>JAGMAI010000114.1 GCA_023130895.1 Thermoplasmata archaeon | reverse complement strand
CGGGCCCACTTGGCCGATAACCCGCCTGAGCCAAAACAGAAGGGACTGGTCCTCTTTTCGTGCGCCAAGGAGGAATACTTCGAGGCCTTCAGGCTCTCGGTTCCCCTGAAGAACCTACTGGTGCTGGACACGTCTCCCTTCATTCGCCCCCTGGCACGCCTTCGCGATGATTGGGAGTCCATCGCAGTGGTCATCCTGGATAGCGAGAATGCGCGGCTCTTCGCGGTCTCGTCGGACCGGGTGACGGCCCGAAAGAAGAAGGGGGTGGACCTCCTGGGAAAGCACAAGAAGGGTGGCATGTCCCAAATGCGGTTTCAGCGTCTCCGAAGTCAGGCGATTCGGATCTTTCACCAGGAGGTCTTGGGGGACCTGCAGGAACTCCTCCGGGTCGAGCCCGCAGATCAGATATTCCTAGCGGGCCCGGGCATTGCGAAGCTACAGTTCCTAGACTCCTTGCCCCCGGACATCCGAAGAAGGGTCACGGAGGTTGTGGATCTTGACCTGAACGTGCCTGAGGGAGAGATTCGCCGGCGTTTCGTGAGCCTGGCAGCTGTAGAGGAACGGCGCCAGGACCGAGCCCATGTGGAAGCCCTCCTCGCGGAAATCCTGAAGGACGGTCTTGTGGCCCATGGTTGGGAGGAAGTGACAAAGGCCGTTCGGGCGGGTAAGGTCGAAGTCCTACTGGTGAGAAGCGGGTTGAAACTCAGGGGCTGGAAATGCGAACGGTGCAGGGTTTTTGGATTGGGTGATCGGTCGACCTGCCCTAGCTGTGAGAGGCCCGTTTCCGAGATGGATGCAATGGAAAAGACGATAAAGGAGGCCGCTCAACGGGGAGCGCAACTCGAATTCGTGGCGCGGGATTCGGACCTCGAGGCCTTGGGGGGGATCGGGGCGTTCTTACGTTACAAGTAGCTGCTGAAAACCCTATCGTCGGGGCGGCGTAGGTGTATTAGAAAAGATATGCGTGGGCCAGTGTTTACTAGCTTGCACTTCGCGCACTCCAGAAGGCAGAGTCGACATATCAAGACAGTGAGTGAAGGTGAGAAATGTCACACACCATAGGGAAGTGCGACCTCTTTCCCGAAACGATTTCATATGGGCGGATTGATACAGGAGGGAGTGGAAGGGGATATCGGAAGGATAACAGGAATCCCCAGGGGGACTTGTTGAGCTGGAGGTCATGGACGATGGACAGAGGCAGACTGATATTCAGAAGAACGGTCTCGGCCTATTGGGGACACCAGTTGCTGTATTCCATACTTATTCTCATGGGCCTCTTTCTCATCGGCTTCAGTCTGCTTCTTGTCGCTTGGGCCATGACCAGGGGTATCGGGCTTGCTGAATATCCTGGCTGGATACCATTCATTATCATTGGCGGAGGATTCTTCTACTGGGGGCTGAGCAACCGGTACATATTCGGAAGAATGACCTTCGCGATATTCGAGAATGGGATACTGTCTCCGTATCCGATCAAGAGCACTCTGAGCAAGGAGAAGCACAGGTTCATCCCCTTTGAGGACATCGAGGCCATCTATATGAACGAGTACACGTCCAAGAAGGCAGACCCGGAGATAGTTGTCCGCCTGAAGACCGGAGGGGATCATTCGATCGACTACTACTTGGTTGGGAGAATTCCACCACTGGTCAGAAGGCTCTCGGGAAGGGTGAGAGTGCACCGTGACAGGGACATGATCGTTGGCCAGGAGATCTTTCATCCCTCGGCATCGGTTCATGTCAGGGAAGGTGAAATACTGATACACACTCAGGAGGGTGTGTGCACGATACCCCTTGCAGATGCTGTGTGGTTCCGAACAAGTGCATTCACCGGATATCCCACGCTCAAGCTGAAAGATGGTAGAAGGATAGGGTTCCGCTCGATGAAGCTCTCGCCCTTCATGAGGTTGAGAGAATCCGTGAAGAAGAAACCGAGATAGTCCCGTGAGGTTGGAAAGGATGCTCCCGCCAACGTTCTGCACCCGTTCCCAGAACGATTCGGCAGAGGGGATGGACTAACCGTCAGATTCTGGATGACGGAATTCGTGATTCGTCGGACTCCATATTGGAGAGCGCCGCATCTAGACTCTGGCATTTCGCAACAAGGGTTATAAGCTCATAGACAGCTTTAGAATACGGTTGCGGAGGAGAGAATGAGAAAGAGGACGTTGGCTGTGGCACTCCTGATGTTCTTGAGCTTCCTCTTCACAGTCGTCGCTGCAACTCCCTCCGCATCGGCTCAGAATGTTCCCCCGACCTGCAGCATTCGGGGTCCAACCCCTGGAGCGTGGGTCGGTGGCGATTCAACGGTTTGGGGCATGGCCAATGACACCGACGGAACGTTGGTGAGTGTGGAAATACGGATAGATGAAGGTCCTTGGTTTGAGGCCAACTGGTCTGAGGTCAACGGCACAAGATTCTGGATTCATGAGTGGGATACCACGGAGGTTGAGGAAGGAGATCACGCAATCTACGCTCGTTCCTACGACGGCGAGGACTACTCTGAAACTGCACAGGTGAACGTGTGGGTTGAACAAGTGCATGGTGACGGTATTCCCGGTATCCTTGGACTACCTGGCTGGCTGTGGACAGTCATAGTCTCTGTGGTCATCGTCATCATGATTGCAGCCTTGCTTCTCCTTTTCGCTAGAAAGAGAAGGAGAGGACAATCTGGGGACCAGACTCCTGAGACTTGAAAAGGTTCCCAGCCAATACCGATTATCGAACATGTCGCCCTTCAATGAGAAGAACGACATTCCAAGCTGAAAGACAGGACCTTGCCCTCGGAAAAGATAGAAATAGGAACACCCATTCGGTAGTCGAGGCGGGAACATGGCCATGAGGAGATATCTGGAGCATTTCGAGGACCTGCAGGCTATCGAAGAACCAGTGGAAGACGATTCCTTCATCACGAAGAAGCTGAGGGAGAATCCAACCACCCCGTTCCTGTTTGAGGATTTCAACGGCTTCCGAGTCGCAGGAAACGTCTGGGCGACCCGAGAGAGGATCGCCCGTGCGCTGGACCAGACACCCGAGGATCTCCTTCTCAAAATGCTCGACGCCATGAAGAAGCCCGTGGACTTCGACGTCATCGAGGAAGCCCCCGTTCTCAAGAACGTCGTTGAGGACGTGAACCTGACAGAGTCCCCGATCACCAAATGGTTCCCAAAGGACGGTGGAAGATACGTCACCTCTGGCGTCGTCGTCGCGGAGCTCGACGGGAAGAGGAACATGTCATTCCACAGGATGATGGTGCTGGACGAGACGAGGCTCGCGGCACGCGTCGTCCCAAGGCACCTGTACGCGATGTGGAAGGAATCCCTCGAGCGGGGAGAGGAGCTCAAGATTGCCGTGGCGATAGGGCTCTGCCCGTCGATTCTTCTGCCGGCGGGCATGTCCGTGAGCTACGAGACGGATGAGCTGAGGATCGCGGCGGCTCTCAGGCTCGCCACACTGGGCGAGAACATCGGGGCCACGAAGGTCAAGAGCGGCCTTACGGTCCCCGGGTACGCGGAGTACGTCCTCGAGGGTAGGATGATAGACGAGACCGCGAAGGAGGGCCCCTTCGTGGACATCACCGGAACGTACGACATAGTCAGGGACGAGCCCGTCGTCGTAATCGACCGCATCTATCACATGGACGACCCGATATTCCACGCCCTCCTGCCGGGCGGGAGGGAGCACTACCTCTTCATGGGGATGCCGCGCGAGCCGCAGATTTACGACAGCGTCAAGAAGGTCGTCCCCAAGGTCGGCGGGGTCCGCCTGACCGAGGGGGGATGCTGCTGGCTTCACGGGGTCGTCTCCATCGAGAAGCAGGTCGAGGGCGACCAGAAGAACGCGATGATGGCCGCATTCACGGGGCACCCGTCCATGAAGCGGGTCGTAATCACGGACACCGATATCGACATCTACGACGACAGGGACGTCGAATGGGCGCTAGCGACGCGGTTCCAGGCGGACAGGGGCATGCTCAAGGTGAAGGGCGCCCGCGGGAGCTCCCTGGATCCGAGCGCAGAGGGCACGACAACGAAGCTGGGCCTGGACGCGACCAAGCCACTGGGCGGCGACGGCTTCGACAAGGCTGCCCCCTGACTCTCTTCGGCATTCACCGGTTCCGGACGCGAGGAGAATCGCTGGAAGGATAGAACGATTAAATAATAGTATCAGGATTCAATCCCTAGAGAAGGGGGAGATCATGGGAAAGGCGCAGAGAATCGGGACATACGTCGAGGACCTCGACAGGCACATGGAGGGTGGCATTCCGGCAGGCTACACGGTGCTCGTCTGCGGTCCGTCCGGCAGCATGAAATCGACCTTCGCCTTCAATATTCTTTACAACGCGTCGAGGGACAGCGGCATGAGGGGGCTCTACATCTCGATGGAGCAGAGCAAGGAGAACCTCCTGGACCACATGGCATCGCTGGGCATGGACGCCTCCAAGGCCAAGAACATGAACGTCGTCGACATGGGCCGCCTCAGGCGGGAGCTCGGAAAGGCGAATTCCGAGGACTGGTTCGACACGCTGTACTCGCAGCTCAAGAAGTACAAGAAGGAGTTCGACTGCGACATCCTGGCACTGGACTCACTCGATGCGCTCTACGCGCTCACGGTCCTCAAGAACCCGAGGAACCAGCTCTTCCACTTCTTCGAGGATCTGAGGGAGCTGGGGACGACCAACCTGCTCGTGTCCGAGATGCCCCGCAACGACGTCCTCTTCGGCAAGCACGGGGTCGAGGAGTTCCTGTCCGACGGGATAATCCACCTGCGCTTCAGGGAGATAGAGATCGGCAGGACGCCCTCCGTGCGGAGATACATCGGGATAGTGAAGATGAGGGGAACGAGCCATGATCTGGACTACTATCCCCTCCTGGTCGAGAAGGGAAGGTTCGAGATAGTTGTCGAATAGTGAATGAGATGACGGAGATCTTCGCGGTCCAGTCCTTTGTCGCGCTCGCCGTCAACTCCGTTCTTGGCATCTACGTGATAAGGAAGAACCCGGGCGCGCCCGCCAACCGCTCATTCGCGCTACTTATGGCCACGTTCGTCATCTGGGACCTCTCGGAGGGCGTCCTAAGGCTGTCACCGAACGCCACGGACATGGCCTTCATCAGGCTCTGGGTGAACATCGAGTGGATCGGCATCGCCGCCATCTCCGGAGCCCTGCTACACTTCATTCTCACCTATCCGAGAAAGCGGGACATCCTGGACAAGTGGTACGCCTACCCGCTGATATACGGCCCGCCGCTCGTGATCATCCTGTTCATCTGGACGACGGACATCGTGATCTCGGGCGTCACGATGGGTTGGATGGGCTACGACGCGAAGATCGTCCCCGCAGGCTACGCGATCCCGGCGGTCGTGTACGCGGTCCAGATATTCCTCGCCCTGGCGATTCTCCTCAGAACGTACACGCGCTCGGCGGGCATCGTGAGGAGCAGGTCCAAGATACTCCTGATGGGTGTGGCGATCCCCGTCGTCGTGGGCTCGGCCACCGAGGTCTTCCTGCCGTTCTTCCTCGATATGCAGACCCGCCTGGGTGCCGGGACCATCTACACGGTCATAATGGGGCTGTTCACCGCCTACGCGATCACGAAGTACAAGCTGCTCGTCATCGAGCCAACCGTTGAGGAGGTGAGGCCGGTTGAGCCCGTCTACAGGCTCGAGCTCGATCACAACTACCTCCTGAAGGGCGAGAGCGCGGTCCCCGCCTTCAAGGCGTTCAGGAACATGGTGACCCGGACCCCCGGCCTGTGCATCACGACGACCTACCCGGAGAAGATCCAGAGGAGGTTCGGAATGGAGAAGACCCCCATCATCTGGCTCTCCAAGGTCTCCTGGGACGAGAAGGCGCTGAAGCCCTCCGACCTAGATTTCGAGGTCACTCAGACGATCATAAGGTTCGTCAAGGAGAACCCGGAGACGTCCGTGCTCATAGACGACCTGGAATACCTCAAGGCCGTCATCGGGTTCCGCGGGACATCGAAGTTCCTCAAGCGCATCTCCGACGTCGTCGCCGCGGAGCATTCGACCCTGGTCGTCCCGCTCGACCCGCGCGCCTTCGACGAGAGGGAGCTGGCGGTGTTCGAGAAGAACTTCGACTTCGCCAGGACGATGAGCGCACCGAGCGTGGAGGACGTTGGCGGGACGTTCAACTCGTACCTTTGCCTCGGCGAGAGGGGCGAGTGCTACGAGGAGTTCGCCAGGGTCGATGCCCCCAAGCTGCACATAGGGACAACGCACCCGCGGAGGATCGAGAGGCGACATCCGCTGGGAACGTGCGAACACATCTGGCTCACGGAAACGAAGAGCGAGAGGCGGGGTCTCGACCCGAGCCAGCTGAACTACGAGGTCCTCAGAAAGCTGACCAAGTTCCTGGAGGGTCGTCCCAGCAGCGCCGTCTTCCTCGAGGGCGTCGAGTATCTGATCTCCCACAATGGCTTCTCCGACGTGCTCTCCTTCCTGCAATCCGCCATCGACTTAGTCTCGATGTCCGACTCCCGCCTGTACGTGCCCATCGACCGGACAGCCCTGAACGAGGAGCAACTGGCGACACTGGAGAAGAGATTCGACTCTGTCGCATAGTCACTTCAGATCCTGTCGGAGGATCGCCCAGAGCTTGTCCTGAAAATCATACTCGGAGCTGACGAGCCTCTTCATGAAGTTGACGATCTGCCCGTGCGGATCGAGTCCGTTCTCCTTGCAGAACTCCTTGTACGCCCTCAGAATCTCCTCATCGATCCGTATGTTGAACTGAGCCTTCTGAGGCGTTTCCGCGGGCACAGCAGACCTCCGTTCCCTGATTCCACACATAGTATTTCTAAGTTCCTTTTGGTATCAATGGGTAGCAGTTGCTATCAATTGTAGCAACCTATATATACGGCTACGCTGTTTTCGATTCTGATAACAGGCCGGGGGTGGCAGGATAGAGGAGATCCAGGAGATACTGGAGCAATTCGACGAGCAATCAAAGACCAATTTCTCTTTTCTCACTGGCTTTGAGAATCGAGAGTTCCTGTTCCGGAGTCTGGTCCAACTGGGCTACAGGACACCGGAGCTCTGGTTAGCGATGGGTCGAGCGAACGAGCTAACGACTCTATCATGCGTTCCCCCGGGATATCGAAGTGAGTTGGTACACGCCAAGAACCTGACAACACTGATAACCGTGATTTCGGACGACGCGGCCGACAGCACGAAGGACAGATGGACACTGGAGAAGGTCGCAAGCATAGTGATGGCGAAACTGGAGAACAACCCTGTCGTATTCGATGCGTCCAACGAGCACCTTCTGCTCGCGGCATCCAGCTGGGACGAGGTCGTTTGCATCCTCGAAAGTGCCCCCCGCTTTGAGGAGTTCAAGGACCTCTTGCTCTTCGACATGGGTGAGTTGATGCAGTGCCAGAGATTCAATTTTGCTATAAACATGAATCCCCTCCTCTGCAATACGGACGAATATCTGGCATACGGAACGCACAACTTCAACGTGAAACCGCATATGACCATGGATCTGATGTTCTCTCCCGATTTCAGGAGGGAGGACCTAGCTGCGTTCCGGAGAGCGCTCCATCACATCCAGATCGCCATTCAGCTCGTCAACGACGTCCACACCATCGACCGAGAGATCATGGAGGAAGGCTCCTTCGGGAACTACTCGATGATATGGGGCCTGGAAAAGGGAAGGATCTCAATCGACGACATCTACTGCATGCGTGCTTCCAAGATCAAGAAGGCATTCCCCCTCCGGGACTTCGAGAAGAAGTGGAAGCGCCACATGGGCAAGGCAAGGGAACTGCTCTCACACACCAGCTCCTTCGATATCGATATCTTTCTGGAATCGGTCCGCGACATCAGGAGGATGTATGAGGCCTCGAGCGGGGCCATGTGATAACCGAGCGTCAAGCCTTATATAGACACCCTCCGATAAACGCGACTAGTGTTCCCATGAGACGAATTCTGGCGGTTCTGCTGGCGACCGTGCTCATCGCCATTCCACTGAACTTCACGATCGAGAACGAGGACCCCGACCCCCCATTCGGGCCCATCCTGATGCCCCCGAACCCTGAGGTGTACGGCTCAACGCCCGCCCCGGAGTTCAGGGAGTATCCGAGGACGAGGGGCACGCGATCGGTCGGAACGGAGGAGATCATTGTCATCCTCGTCGAGTTCACCGACTTCGGCCATCAGGTAACGAACACGCAGGCGAAGTTCCAGACCCTCATGTTCAGCACCACGTCGGGCGAGAGCAGCCTCCACAACTACTACGACGAGACCTCATACGGTCAGCTGAGCGTCGTCGGCAACTCCTCGGCATGGTACACGGTCTCGAACCCGATGAGCGAGTACGGGGCCGACAGCCTCTCTGGCACGGACGACGCCAACGGGCCCGTCTACAGGCTGGTGACTGACGCTGTGCTGCTCGCCGATGCTGATATCGACTTCAGCGAGTACGACAATGACGGGGACGGGATAGTGGACCATCTGGCTGTGGTGCACGCCGGACAGGGACAGGAGTCCTCGCCGAACACCAACACGATCTGGTCGCACAGATGGGCCGTCGTGGACGCGGACATGTCCGCTCCCGGGAACCAGGAGCTCATTGTGGACGGAGTGCAGGTCTACTGGTACACGATGCAGTCGGAGTCCTCCCCGATGGGGGTGTTCGCTCACGAGTTCGGACATGACCTCGGATTGATCGACCTTTACGACACCGAGGGCGACAGCGAAGGTATCGGGCCTTGGGGCCTCATGGGGCAGGGAGCCTGGCTGGGTTCCCCCGCAGGTTCCGAGCCCGCGCATCCGTGCGCCTGGTCCAAGATCGAGCTGGGATGGGTGGTGCCCTTCGAGGTGCTCACACCGCTCGTGGCGGAGGACATACCCCAGGTCGAGACCTCGGGCGCGATCTACAAGCTTCCGATCGCGGACACTCCGGCGGGAGAGGAGTACTTCCTGATAGAGAACAGACAGAGGGTCGGCTTCGATTCCGCGCTCCCGGGAGGCGGTCTCCTCATCTGGCACGTGGACGAGAGCGTGGCCAGCAATGACGATCAGTTCCACAGGAGAGTGGACCTCGAGGAGGCGGACGAGGTGAACGGCGAGAACCCGACTCAGGCGACCGACCCTTGGTTCGACTCGGAAGAGGGTTTCACGCCGACCTCCATTCCGGACAGCGGCACCTACGCGAATGCCAGGTCTGGATGGAAGGTGAGGAACATCTCCACCTCGAACACGACCATGACGGCCGACATCACGCGGGAGGTCGAGGACGACCTGGCTGTCACGGCGGTCACCTCGAAGACGACTGCGGAAGTGGGAGAGACCCTGACGATATGGGCCACGATCGAGAACAAGGGGACGAACAACAGGACGGATTTCAACGTCACGCTCACGGTCTACGATGAGGTGTACGAACCACAGTCGGAGCTGTTCAACGACACCATCATCGTGTCCTCCCTTCTGAGCCGAGAGGTGACGAACCTCACTTGGATGTACACACCTTCCGACATAGGGAAGATCCTTTTCGAGGTCCTCGTGGACCCTTCGGACGACGAGATACCGGAGAACAACGACAGGATAGTCCATTCAACTGTGAGCACTGTCTACTTCTTCGACGACGTCGAGAGCGGGA
>JAGMAI010000113.1 GCA_023130895.1 Thermoplasmata archaeon | reverse complement strand
AGCGACTGTACCTGCAGACGGCCAACATCTCGGTCCCGGGAGGGGGGCCCGTGTACTTGAGCTTCTTCCACAAGTACTTCCTCGGAGAGCTGCAGGAGCGGGAGGGGTTCGCGATAAGCAAAACGGACCGCTCGAATGTCACAATCTCTGTTGACGGCGGTGCTTGGATAACCCTTGATATGTTCGAGTTCTCGCAGAACTCGTGGGAACTGAGCCTGTACGATATCTCCTCCGACGTCTCCCCCGCGGGGTCGGACGTTCGCATACGCTTTGACATATACGTGAGAGTATTGCCCAAGTCCGGCGGGTGGTGGATCGACGACATCGCGCTGTTGGCGAACCCCCCGCAAGAAGGACTCGTTCTGAGAATCTACGAGGACACGGACAGCGTCAATCCTGGCGGCTACGCCGGATTTCTGTTGAAGCTCACCAACGTCGGGGATACGACCGACACGTTCCGGTTCGGGATAGATGTCCTCATCACCGGATGGAGCGCATACTTGAGCCAGAACGCATCGGATGTGCAACCTGTCGGCGACTTCGAGATGAGCCTCGGGAGGGACGAGGAAGCAATCATATTCCTCACTATCCAGACCGCGGAGGACACGCCGAGGGGCACGGAGCACCTGGCGACCCTGACTGCGGCGTCCATGGGGGATACGAGCAAAGAGGACGCGGTCACCTTCACGACCGTGATCAGGCAAGACCCCCTCTTCGAGCTCCTGATGAGGGCGCTCTACTACGGCATCATCTTCCTCATCGTCCTGGTGGTCGTTGCGGTAATCGTGAACGTCCTCAGACAGCACAAGAACAAACCTAAATATCCCGGCTACTGATTCCCTACTGTGTTTGTGGAACATCCTCTTCTCAAGGATGGCTATGTCGAGAAGAGGGACTATCAGGTGAACATCGCCGGGTCCTGCTCGAAGAGACCCACGCTCGTCGTTCTCCCCACGGGGATGGGGAAGACGGTCGTTGCCATTCTCGTCATCGCGGACAGGATGGGCGACGGTCGGAAGATGCTCCTCCTTGCCCCCACAAAGCCCCTTGTGGCGCAGCACGCGAAATCGTTGACGACCTTCATGAGGAGCCCGAACCTCGTGCAGTTCACTGGAGAGGTCCCGCCGCCCTCCCGCATGGACCTTTGGCGGGAACATGATATCATCGTTTCGACTCCCCAGGTCATCGAGAACGACCTAGAATCGGGCCGCATCGACCTGGCGGACGTCTCGCTCGTCATCTTCGACGAGGCCCACCGGGCGGTCGGCGACTATGCCTACGTCCCCATCGGAAGGGCGTGCAAGGAGAGGAAGATGCTCACGCTCGGAATGACCGCCTCGCCCGGGAGCGACCCCGCCAAGATCCTCGAGGTCTGTGACAACCTCGGAATCGAGGGCGTGGAGATCAGGACGGACTACGACCCAGACGTGGTCAACTACATCCACGACATCGACGTCAGCTACATAGGCGTCGAGGTGCCCGAGAACATGAAGGAGGTCATCGCCCACCTGAGGAAGGCGCTGGACAAGCAGGTCGAGCAGCTCAGGGTCTATGGGTTCCTGGAACCGGACAAGCCCGTGACCCGGAGGGCCCTGCTGGACGTCCAGAAGGAGGTGCAGAGAAGGCTCGCGACCGGTGAGAAGAACTACAAGCTGTACAGGGCGGCGACGCTGCAGGCCATGGCGATGAAGACAGACTATGCGATCGAGTTCGCAGAGTCCCAGGGGATCGACGCCCTGAGGGAGTATTTCACCAGGATGATTGAGGAGAGCAAGCAGAAGGGCGCCAAGAGGGCGGCGAAGCAGATCATGAAGAGCTTCGAGGTGCTCCAGGCGATGGGTCTGACGAAGGGGGATGACTTCGACCGACCGAAGCTGAGGAAGGTCATCGAGATCCTCACGCGGCAGTTCAGGGACAAGAGGGATTCCCTCGCGATAGTGTTCACCCATTACAGAGACACGTCCGAGACGGTTACCCAGGAGCTGAGCAAGATCGGGGGCCTCAGACCGGTGAGGTTCGTTGGGCAGAGCTCGAGGGGAAAAGACCGAGGGCTTAAGCAGAAGGAGCAGGTCGAGGTCATTCAGAAGTTCGCGAGGGGAGATTACAACGTGCTTGTCGCCACACGGGTTGCAGAAGAGGGCTTGGACATCCCGTCCACTGATCTCGTCATATTCTACGAGCCCGTCCCGTCAGAGATCAGGATGATCCAGAGAAGGGGAAGGACAGGCAGGAAGAGACCTGGAAAGGTCGTCGTTCTTGGCTCCAAAGCCACACGGGACGAATGGTATCACCTCTCGGCGAAGAGAAGGGAAGGGAAGATGCACAAGGAGCTGGAGAAACTCCGGCGGGACCTGAAACCGAGCATCTTCGTCGGTGAGCCATGTCAGGAGACATTCGCCGACGATGGAGACAGGGTGAGCGGGCTCAGGAGAAGACTGGAGAAGAAGGAGGACAGGCAGACCACGAAGAAGGGGAAACAGGCTTCGATCGAGGACTATAGCCCCGAGAAGGCATGACCACCAGTCGATTATCCTTATATACAACTTCATCTTTAGA
>JAGMAI010000112.1 GCA_023130895.1 Thermoplasmata archaeon | reverse complement strand
CGGACCGGGCGGCGGAGGCAGCACCCCTTCTGGCGATTCGCGAGACCTCCTTGTCGCCGAGCTCCAGTCCGAGCGCTCTGCAGCTTGCCAGGGCGAGCGCTGCAAAGCCGGACGAAGACGCGCCCAGGCCGATGTTCGAGGAGAAGTTGTTCTCGGACATCATCTTGAACTTCAGGTCAGCGCCAGCCAGCCGAAGGACGGGGCCGACGACGTCTGCGATCCTTTCGAACTCCCTTCCGGTGGCCGGTTCCTCGCCTATCGTGGCGCTGCTCGTCTCCCCCTCCCCGAACTCGATCGTTGTGCGGGTCGCGAGAGGCGCCGTGCACACACTTATGGAGTCATGAAACGGGAGGCGGAGCCTCTCGTCCTCGAGGCCGTGGTACTTTATCAGACCCTGGATCGGATATGCGACAGCCGAGGCCTTCAATCCGCCCCCTCCAGCTCTTTGAGTATGTCCAGTATCTCCGAGAGCTTTGTCACGACGAAGTCAGGGTCCCCCCTCTCCGGGTCCCTTCCCGGGACGAGCAGGAGGATGCCTTTCATACCCGCATTCTTCGCTCCAATGACATCGCTGTCGGAATCATCGCCCACGTGCATGGCCTCTTCGGGACTCACGCGCAACCTCTCGAGCGTCCCGAGGAAGATCTCCTTGTTCGGCTTCCTTATCCGAGCCTCGTTCGAGAACACCATCACGTCGAAGAACCTTGCCAGGCCGTACCCTTCCATCAGCTCCCGGAAGAACGCCCCACCGGTGCGTCCAGTGTTCGAGATGATCGCCAGGGACAGGCCCCTGTCCCTCAGCCCACCGAGGAGCTGCTCCGCTCCATCGAAGGGGACGGGAGGGACGCGCGCCAGAACCTCGTGGTAGACGTCCAGCAGATTCTCCTTGAGACCGTCGTCGACAATGTCTGCTGAGATTCCCAGCTCGGAAAGAACGATGCCCATCTGGGCTTCCTCGTCGATGTCCAGTCCTCTGCTCCATATGTCCCATAGCTTCTGGCCTTGGGCGTCGTAGGCCCGCTCGATATCCTCCAGGGGCTGCGGGAGACCGTGCGCCTGGAAGACCTGCTCCATCGCCTTCGTTCTGTTCTCCCTGAGGAACTCGCCGAAGTTCTCCATCGGTTCCTCGAGGACCGTGTGCCAAAGATCGAAAGTGATTGCCTTGATCATCATCTCACTCATATGTCCAATAGCACAACGACGTATCCCTCTTCCACATTGATCTCGAGCATGTGGTACGTCGCCGCCTTCACGTCGGATTTCAACGGGTGTCTCTCCCTGTCCAGGTTCTCGCCTCTCACCGTGGCGGTGAGCTTGTTGCCATCGATGCTGACGTCGAATTCTCTCAGCAGGACGTCCTGCGTGTCGAAGAGGTACAACAGCTCGGTCAGCCAGTCGACCAGCAGGCCCTCCAGGTCGGCTGATTCCACTTCGACCCTGTACTCCCCGACGCTCTTCACCGCGGACGTGTCCGTCATGACGTTGAACATGCCCAAGGCCGCGTTGGCGAACATCTCGTTCAGGTCCGTGCCGTAGCCCTTCACCGCCACATCGGCCGTGTGCTCGAGCAGCTCGTATGCCGGCTTCTCGTCGCTCATTCCCGCTCACTTCGTTGGCGGAGTATCCACGAATGGGTTATTGAGGCTTTCCTTCGCCTGATAGCCGCTCCGTTAGCTTTATTATCGGGGCACTTATGGTTCAGGCGGGATTATAGATGAAGGTCAACATCATCGGCTGCGGGTCCATCGGAACGGAGCTCGCCAGGGCACTGGAGAAGATGGACGACATCGACATCATATATATCTCCGACAAGAGGAAGGAGAAGGTCGAAGAGCTCGTCAAATCGTCCACGAAGGTCCGATACCAGAGGGAGCCAAAGGTCGTGATGGAGAGGGTCGACATGGTCATCGAGGCGGCCTCCCAGGACGCGGCCCGCAAATACGTTCCAATGGCCCTGGAGAAGGGAAAGGACGTCCTCGTGATGAGCGTCGGCGCGCTGGTCGACGATGAGTTCAGGGCGAAGTGCAGGCTGATGGCCAAGAAGAACAAGTGCAGGGTGTACATCCCCTCCGGCGCCTTGGCGGGGATCGACGGTCTCGCCGCCGCATCCTGCGGGAAGATCAACGAGGTCCTCCTCATCAGCTACAAGCCCCCCGAGGCGTTCAAGGGAGTGAGGTACTTGGAGGACAGGCGGGTCGACCTAGATTCCATCGAGAGGGCGACGATAATCTTCGAGGGCCACGCGCGGGACGCGGTCCGCTACTTCCCCAGGAACATAAATGTCGCAGCGACCGTGAGCCTCGCGGGCATAGGGTTCGAGAAGACCAAGGTCAGGCTCGTGGCCGATCCGAGCGCGAAGATGAACACCCACAGGCTCATCGTGAAGGGGGACATCGGCGAGATCGAAGTGAGCTGCAGGAATCTGCCCTCCCCGTCGAACCCGAAGACGAGCCTGCTCGCGGCACTGTCCGTGATATCCGCTGTGAAGAAGGCCAAGGGGAACGTCTGGGTCGGGGCCTAGACGCCGCTCTTGTCTCCCCATATGATCTTGTGGAGCTGGGGCAGGACCCTCGCTCGGAGGTTGTCCTCAAGGACGCTCTCGGCGAGCCATCTCAGGTCCCTTCCGCCGACGGGCTGCATCACGATGCTGCACTGGGGCTTGTACTTCTCGATGATCGATTTCGCGTAGGCGTAGTCCTCCTTGTCGGCGACGACGAGCTTCAGCTGGTCCGAGGGCGAGAGCAGTTCGATGTTCGTGAAGTCCATCTTCTCGTGCATTCC
>JAGMAI010000111.1 GCA_023130895.1 Thermoplasmata archaeon | reverse complement strand
GGGCGGGGCGGGAGCTGGTCGAGGGGGACATGTCCGCGGAGACGCTCGCCGCCGTGAGCAGGGACCTCGTCACCCTCGAGGAGTGCATGCGGATGCAGAACGAGTGAGCGCCGCTTCGGGCCCGATATCCCCGCAGGACAGCATTTGTCGTTTCGGAAACCCTTATCCCCCTGGAGCACGTTGATGAGACGGAAGGAAGGGAATGGAGTGCGCGACCGTGGATCGTCGATCGGGCGAGGGAGTTCATCGAAAGGAAGGAGGGCCACATATCCGCCGAGCTGGCATCGACGCGGCCCTTCCCGATTGCTTTATAGGTGGGGAACACGTGTGCAGACTGGGATGAGGGTTCGGCTTCTTGTCAAGGGAACGGTCCAGGGCGTTGGCTTCAGGGCGCTCGTCAAGCAACTGGGCAGGAATCTGGGGCTCAAGGGCACCATCCGCAATCTGAGCGATGGCAGCGTCGAGGTCTACTGCGAAGGCACCGAGCGGCTCATCAGGGACTTCAGGAAGAAGCTGGAGTACAGAGGCGATCCCGACAGTCCCTTCTCCCTGAACGTGGAGTCGATAACCCTGCACCCGGAGGGCGATATGGAGTACGCGAGCCCGCCCGAGAAGTGGGAGCCGATCGACGTCGACTACGGGGACGCTCTGTCCACGTTCGAGAGGGAGATGCTAGAGAGGACCGAGATTGGATCGCTTCTTCTCATGGAGACGAGTTCCGGGACCCGGCAGGTCGGCGGGGAAGTGAAGGAGCTGAGGAGGGCGGCAACGCGGGGCTTCGAGGACCTGGACAAGAAGTACCACGTCATTGCGCAGAACCTCGAGAGGCTGAACCCGAACATCGAGAGGATGGCCGATTCCCTTGCACTGCTCGTGAGGGGCCACGTGGAGAGGGAGACGAGGGAGTAGCCCTCTGGTTCCGTTGACGGGCATAAGGCTTGCGTGCGGATGATGAACGAGTGAGGTCCCGCACGATGCAAGAATCCGTGCGAATAGGCGACCGTTTCCCTGATAGAGTCACGCATTCCCAGTATACAATCCTCTTATGCTACCAGGTCGAATGATATAGCATGAGAGGGATCGCGAAAGGAAGGGCTATTGCGTTTGCGTTCATAGTGCTCGTCTCGCTCCTCGCGGGCACGAGCCTGCCACCGAGCGCAAGCGCGGCGACGCTGTACGTCGGCGGGGGTGGTCCAGGTCACTACACGACGATCCAGGCAGCCGTCGACGCCGCAAATCCAGGGGACACCGTCTACGTCTACTCCGGCGTCTACGAGGAGAGCGTCTCCATATCCAAGCCGCTCACGTTGAAGGGCGAGCACGCGGAGACGACCGAGATCAGGGCCGAGAATCGCAGAACGGCGGTCTACGTCTCAGCGTCTCACGTGGAGGTCTCCGGATTCACGATCGGTGGGTCATCGGGCTCCGGCATCGTCCTATACTATGACGATCACTGCAGGTTTGCTGACAACATATTCCACGGGGACATACAGGGGATCGCTCTCTCTTACTCGAGTCACAACACGATAGAGGGGAATGCCATGCTGAATGGCCTCCGTGGTGGAATCAGGCTCGCTTACTCTCACGATACCACGATCCAGGGTAACAGCATTTCGCAGAAGGAACGGGGGATCCACCTCAGCTACTCGCACAACAACTCGATACTGGGCAATGTCGTTCTTGAGACAGACGAGGGAATCAGGCTTGCCTACTCGTACGACTCCGAGATTGCCGACAACCGCGTATCTGGAAGCGGCCGCTACGGGATAAGCCTGTCCTACTCAGGCGATGCCCAGATAAGAGACAACACCGTCTCGGACAACGGCGACGGAATCTTGAGCTGGTACCCCAGGAGGGACATTCTCATAACCGGCAACCTGATCTCGGACAACGACCGGGGCGTATACGCGGGACTTGCGAGTGCCGTCCAGATATCAGTCACCAACAACAGGATAATGGGGAACTCGATGGCTGGTATTCGCCTGCTAGGCACCCACGACAACCTCATTTCGGGGAATACCATCGGACACAATGCGGCTGGAGTCGAAATCGATGACCCTTGGGGGAGCAACTGGGTGTATCACAACAACTTCATTGAGAACGGATATCATGCCTGCGATGACAACCTTAACGGCACGTGGGACGACGGATATCCTTCGGGAGGGAACTACTGGGACGACTACACGGGTGAGGATGAGTTCTCAGGGCCGAACCAAGACAGACCCGGGCCAGACGGGATCGGGGACACGCCTCGTGTCGTTCCTCCCTGTGCGCCTGACCGTGGCGACCCTGCAGACAGGTACCCCCTGATGTGGCTATACACTCCTTTTTCTCCTCCTGTTGGTTTGTATCGCACTCTCCAATCCGATGGAATGACAACGCCGCTGCGCCAGGAATACGGGCTTTCGGGAATCGAGAACATGACGGTGAACCGGACGCCACCAGGAGGAGGGGGCAGTTCGCGATCGTCCGGCTTCTCGGGTCACGAAGACCGCGTGCCTGAACCAGGCGTGGGTGTCCCCCTTGGCACCGCATTCGAGAGCAGAGTGTCGGAGACTGGTTCCATCGGGACATCCGCGCAGACACCGGATTGGGGGGCGACCTGGGCGCGTTCGAATCCATAACAACCGGAGATTGCCATGATGAGAAGAAGCCTGGCGGTCGTGCTGTTCCTCCTGTGCGCCTCGTTGGCGCGCGGGGCGGAGGTTCTGGCCTACGACAAGAGGATTGTGGCGGAACTCCGGAAGCGGCGCCCGTAGCGGGGCCGAAGCGAGTGGGGTTCGTCGTGCTTCCTTCCTAGCTTCCCGGACCAGTCTGCTCCGTCGGGGAGGGTCTCCTGGGCCCGTGACGCCCCCGCCTGATTCCTCTCAGTCGCATCGATCGATGACCGAAGTGGAGGACAGCCACAGCCGCACCCGCGCTCACGCCCGCAATCAGGAGTCCGGCCGCCGTGTGTGGTGCGTATCTCGGTGACGTGAGAGGGACGGTTACGACCTCGGCCTTGTTCACATCCACCCTCACGATCAGGGGCAGATGCACGTGGCTCTCCCATTGCGGTGGGGAGAAGGCGGGCAGATGGTCCCTCAACCCGAGGAAGCCCTTGTCCTCGGTCACGGACGTTCCGGCGAATTCCGACACGCCAGATGCCACGCCGAGGCCGTAGCCCCCGAGCATGGACTGCCAGGAGAGGAGCCATCCGGCTTCGAGATCGAGCTCGACCTCGGTGACGTCGACGGCCGGAGCCGAACCTTGGAGATGGTAGGCGGTCATGGAGGTCCGTTCCGGCATATGGCTGCCAAAGAACTTCGGGACGAGGACGCTCACGCTGTCCCGCCAGACGGAGAGCAGGGGCCCGAGTCCAACGTCCGCCTGGACGTCCGCAACCCTTGTGTTGTACTCAACCATGCCGTCCGCCGAGACGCTCGTCACGTACAGCCCTCCGAGCGAGGGGTCGAACTCCCAATGGCCGGGTTCCCGCCAGACATTCAACCTCCACATGGAACCGACGACAGCCCTCTCCTCGGTCAGGGCGAGACTCTGGGTCGTAATGAGCAGAAGATCGCCGTCGCTGTGCGGGTCCGCCGAGTCGGGAATTTCCTCGCCGTGCAGCTCCCAGGACGTGGTGTTGCCCGTCCGGGGGTCAACGCGGACGAGATGGCTCGTCGTCGTCCTCACGCCCCCGGAAGTCGCGTAGGCAAGGATCGGTATCCAGAAGGCGTCCTCCCCCTCCGCAAGCGGGGATATGCGCAGGGTCGATTGCGTCTCACCATCCGGCGTCGGCGCGGTGGCGTTGACCTCATGGAGGGTGATGTCCGCTATCGAAATCCCGGACGAGTCGAACAGGTGACCGAGCAGGGCGGACCTCGAGTAGTTGTCCCCGCTCTCATGAGTCAGCCTCAGAACCAGAACGGACTCAGGGGTCATGAGGACCCCGGAAATCCGGTCATCGGGGTCCGTCAGGTGGAAGTCCTTCATCCATTCAGTCTCCTCACCGGAGAGCCAGTCGAGTTGCCTGAACATTATCGTGACATTCTCGCCGTTCGCTGAGCGCGACTCCCACGCCATGCTCGCGGTCGTGCCGTCGATGCGTCCGCCGCAGGAATACCACGTGGAGGAGATGCCGAACGAGATGCCGATGTTCTCCGCCCCCCAAGTCCACAGGCGGTCGGAGAAGAGGGCCACCCAGGTGCCGCCCTGCCTCTCGAAGTCGAGAAGGTTTCCCCGCACGGGACCCCACGGGACCCGCTCGGTCGAGAGTATCCTCCTGTCGGCATCCAGTCTGGTGACGCGGAGCGTATGATCGCCCACGGGATAGCAGTCAGAAGAAGGACCGAGGTAGCGGCAGGAGGACTCGATCCACAGGACATTCAGGCCGCCATCCTCCTCCACATGCGAGCCCGTGACGTCGTACGTATGGTGATCGTGAGGACCCACGACGCCGCCGTAGGCGATGCCCGCCAGGGTCGCGGAGACGATGAGAGCGGCGACCAGGCCGAGGACGGTGGCGGGAATCAGGTGGTCCGCCGTCTTGGGCGGGGCCCTGTGCATACGCATCGCGTACCCGATGACAGCGAGCGAGAGGACCAGCAGGCCAATGGAGCCGACCAGCCCCAGGGGCGTGAGGTACTCGCGCGAATCGATAGGCGACGCCTCGGAGAAGAGGCCCCACACGAGGATGATGGCGCCCAACCATGAACCCAGGATCGCAGGAACAAGGACAAGCGCAAGAATGCTCCTCTCCCTCTTCGGGAGCTCGGAAGGAGCGTCGCGCAGGTAGGACTCGGCCACTTCCTCGGGGGGGCCGAGGACCCGCACGATGGAGGCGTACTCGTCGCGCGCCAGATTGCTGCTCTCGACGTGTCGCTCCAGCTCTTCCAGGATCTCGCGCCGCCTGACGAGGTCCAGGTCGGAAAGCATGCCGCCCAGGGCGAGGAAGTAGTCCCTTCTCGCGATCGGGCGCACGTCCCGGGCAAGACGGGGCAGCTGGCCGTGGACGTAAGAGATGCAGTAGGCGCCGCCGAAGAGCATGAGGAACACGGGGATGAGCCCCGGCAGGGCGAGCTGCGTGGCATACGTCATCACCGCGGTGGCCACGAGGGTGTCGATGAGGATGCAGACCGTGGCGGGGAGGAGTATCACGAACCGCAGCCGGTTCGCACGTGCAGGGGCAAGTGCCGCGAGAGAGTAGACGGTGATGACCATGAGCGCGCAAAACAGGATGAGGAGCAAGCCCGCGAGGAACATGGGATGGACCCACAGGAAGGGGGTGGAGAGGATGAGGGCCGTGATCCCAGCGGCGGGCAGGCCCAGGAGCGCGCATAGTGCCGACGCGAGCCGGACGAGCCGGGCGGGAGGTCGCGATGTCCTCAGGTAGTCCCTGGCGAGCCTCCCGGGCTCGGGCATGGCGCCCAGCGCCCGCTTGAGATCCTCGCCGTCGGGGGGACCGACCTTGCCGTCCACTGCCAGCTCGGCTATGTCCTGTCGGATCTGCGCGAGCGCCCGCCTCCTCTCGATCGGACCCAGCGGGCGAAGCTCCCTCGCCGCCGAGCCCAGGAACCTGTCGATCTCACTTCTCATGCGCACCCCTCAGGGACTCGACGACCTGCGCGGACGAGGCATCCAGCTCCCTCCACAGATTCAGGCCCCTGTCCAGGGCGGACCTCCCCGTCGGCGTGAGCCTGTAGTACTTCCTCGGTGGGCCGTTGGTCGAGGCGCCCCACTCGCTCTCCACGAGGCCCTGGGAGTGGAGTGAATGCAGTATCGGGTATATCGTGCCCTCCTGCATCACGAGGTTGCCGTCGGTTAGCTCCTTCAGCCTCGCGATTATCTGGTAGCCGTAGCAAGCGCCCGGCTCCCGCTCGACGACGAGCAGGACGAGCAGGGAGAGCAGTCCCGTCCGCAGCTCTCGGTCCAGCTTCCTGATGAAGTCGTCCACTTGGGTCATGGTATCAATATAGAGCCTCTATATACCTTAAAGCTCTAGGTAGTATATAATCTCTCCTCATCTGCATTGCCCGCGGTCTCCTGAATGATGTTGTGAGTCGCCGGCGGTGAGGGGCAAGACCTCGTGATCTTGGAGGAGTGCATGCGGTTGCAGAACGAGTGATACCGCAAAGTATTTGGACAGTCGTATCGATTGAAAGGATGAAGTGGAGGAAAACACGAAGTCAAAGCGGATCGTTCTGATCCTGACCCTTGGTGTGGCATACTTGCTCGTGGCCTCGCTCGTGCTAGCTGGGGCAATCGACCGACAGAATGGCGGGGTCCCTTTCACCACGTTCGACAGAGACTATACGAGCCATGTCCGATACGGTGACTTCAGCTATCACGGTGAATATATAGTCATAAGGAACCAGAGCAGATGGACCGATTTCTGGCTCAACCACACGAATGGCATTGACCCACAACCGCCCGTTCCCACGAACATCAGCTGGGGAAGCGAGATGGTTCTTGTCGCGATTCAAGGGTTTGTGGCTAACTGCTGTGCATCCTACATCAGGTTCGTGCATATCGAGTTGGAAGGTGAAACCCTGTACGCTCACGTCGAAAAAGTCCACCGGGACGGTCCGATGCAGATGGTCACGAATCCCTTTCATATCATCGTCCTCGAGAGTGCGCCGACCGTTGTTTTCGTGGAAGGCCATGAAGCGCAGGAACCTCGGGGTCTCCTGGAACCTGCCTCACTGGTGGCTCTTCTATTCATCCTTGCTGCAATAGTCCTGTTGGCCCTCCGCTGGAGACCTCGCTTACCCGCCCAAACTCGCCCGCAAGCGAGAGCGCGATGAAGACGACTCATCTGCTAACGGATTGAATGCCGCCTAGAAGTTTCGATTTTAGGACATCCATCCTGCTCGAGGAGAGAAGCTTCTGATCTCCTGAGCTTCGGTCCTCACCCCGCGCTCGTTGTCACGACCGTGCTACAGGAGCCCACTCCTGCTGAGGATCTCCCTGACCGATTCGGTCGCCTGGTCCAGGTCCTCCGTGTTCTTCGCGCCCGTGAGGACCATCTTGCCCGAGCCGAAGAGCAGACAGACTATCTTGGGATCCTCCAGCCTGAGAACCAGCCCGGGGAACTGCTCGGGCTCGTACTCCATGTTCATGTCAAGCGAGATGGCGATGTTGTTGAGGTTCAGATCGCTGCCGAGATCGCACACGGCCACGATGTTCTGAACCGTTATCTCCGGATGCCGCTCAACGGGCATTCCAGCCTCGTGCAGTTTGCCCGCAACGATTTCCACGGCCTCTCGAACATCATCGAGGCTCTTCCCACCCGTGCACACGACCTTCCCGGTTCTGAACAGGAGAAGCGCGGTCTTCGGCTTCTTCATGCGATAGACCAATCCTGGGAACCTCTCGGTATCGTACTGTGCGCCTTCCAGTATCGGCACGACAGCGTCCAGGTCAAGCTTATCGGCAAGCCGCGTTGATGCGACTATGTTCTGCACTTCCGCCTTCTTCGGGGCTCCTCCCACGCCCCAGCATAACCGCGGTTGGGGAAAAGGCTTTCGCAACGGTTAAAGGGCGCTGTGAGAGGTTATCGGACACGGAGCGAAGGCGAGAGCGATGAGGGGATCACCATGAACGTGGCGATATGAAAACGAGGATTGGCTCCGTCTCCCCAGACGTCGACTCCGCCAGTATGAAATCGTTTTCGGGGGGAAGGAATTGAAGGTTCCCCACGGAGAATGGCATTCCCTCCAGGCGGTCAGCATCTCCAGGAAGAAGACGATCGTGGGAACGGGGCTCCCCCTCAGTAGACACGAACAGACTGGGATTCTTCCGTGGCAGGAGCATCCTCGAAGGAATCGGTGTCCTCCTTCAATCGCAGGCGCTCCGCAACCTCCTCGCAGAGCCGGGACAACCTCTCGTGCCCCATCAAGGCGTACAAGGTTGCCTTCAGTCTCCAAACGGAGGGATAGTTCATCCTTACCCTCGTGACCTGGTTGAGACAGTAGAGGGCTTGCTTGTACTTCTCCAGCCACGCAAGGGTCACCGCTTTCGAGAACCAAGCGTCCACATCCCCAATGTCCATCTCCAGTCTCTTCTGGCATGTCCGCAGGAGCTTGAGAATATGTTCTCGCTTGTCACGCTCGCTCCTCATCATCCAGCAATCGTTCTCAGAAACGATATCCCTTTCCTTCCAGAAATCAAAACTGATAAGCTTCTTGGATTGCTCCTCAGCCCTTTCCAGACAGAGCCTGGCCATCCTCTCGTTGCCGAGCTGTCCGTATATCTTGGCCTTGAGCATCCAGATCCCTGGGTAGAAGGGATCTCTCTTCGTGATCACTTCCAGGGTTTCGATGCACTTCTCATAGTCCTCGGTCTTTGCCAGCCAAGCCGCTTTAGCGAACAGCGCGTCCAGGTCCAACAGGTTCTTCTGCAGCCTTTCTCGGCATTGCCGCTGCCAGAACCCCGTATGGTCCCACTTCTTCTGCTCTGCACCGTTCTCGGACATTGGCGTGATCACTCGCCCCGATCGAGGAGCTGTAGATGTCTTTCGAGGGAGCCTATATCTTTCTTTTCGAGCCGCTATCAGATCTGGTAATTGCAGCATCGAGGAGGAACCTTCGGGACCGGGTCCAAGTCCCTTCGTGAGTCTGGCACCGAGGAGTGACGATACGAGAAACGTCATGCTTTCTTCGTTCCACGACATTCCCCTTGAAAGGATCTGAGGACCGGAAAGACGAACGTCCCTCGGGCAAGATGGAATGTCCTCTGTGCAACTTCCCTGGAACCGTCCTGCCAGTCGCACATCAAGGCCGGGATGACTTTCCCTCATTGATAATTGCTGAGGAATCTTCTTAAGCTCCCCTCTCGTGAGAAATCAGAATCTCAGCTACCAGCTGAGGAAATGGAGGATACTGAATGAATCTAGATGAGGAAGCGTTTGGAATGAGAAATGGTTCAAGGAACGTGCTCTCGATTCTCGTGGGCATTCTGGTGGTCAGCTCTGCCGCCCTGACCTTCGTGCCTTCAGCGGAAGCTCAACCGATGGGTCAGCTGGAGCCTCCCTATTCCGACAATGGCTTGGACACCGACCTACCGCCAGACGGGCTGTTCGATCATCTCGTGGTGAACGTGAGCATCAATGTCACCCAACCCGGCGATTTCGTCCTGTTCTCGTGGCTGCGCGACAATGCGGGCATCATAGACATCACCGACGCAGTCAACTTCACCTGGCTGGACTTGGGAGTCCACGTGGTCCCGCTATGGTTCACTGGATATGCCGTTCGCCTCTCGGGCATCGATGGTCCCTATCAGGTCGACATGTGGCTTCTCAACGATACCTTCGACGTGATAGACAGCGACTCCTATATGACGGGGCCCTATCTTGCGCAGGACTTCCAAACGGCTCCAGCAGGGCTCCTCCCTCCACATTCCGACCACGGAATGGACACGGACAGTGACACGCTCTTCAACTTCCTCGTGATCGATGTCGCTGTCAACGTGAGCGATGCCGGGTTCTATGATGTCGATGCAGCCCTCCTTGACGGCACTGGAATGATATTCATAGATTTCGAGTCCAACTACACCTATCTCGATATAGGGCTCCAAACGGTGGTGCTCCGATACAGAGGGTACGTAATCTACTCCACTGGAATCGACGGCTCGTACAGGGTCGAGCTCGAGCTGTATGACGATTCTTGGAACTCCCTCGACAACGGTACCCATGTGACACAAGCGTATCTCCACACGGATTTCGAGCAGTCTCCCCCTGCACAGCTTTCGCCTCCTCATTCCGACCACGGTATGGATGGAGATGAGGACACGCTGTTCGATTTCCTTGTGGTTGAAGTGGCTGTCAACGTCGACGAGGCAGGACTCTACACGATATGGGGAGACCTTTACGATGGCACGGGGATGTTCTTAATCACCAGCTTCGAGGACGTCGGCAATCTCGATCCAGGACTTCAGACGGTAGAGCTCCAGTTCCTGGGATACGACATATACGATGCGGGGTTGGATGGCCCGTACACGGTCGAGCTGATGCTGTTCGATTATGATATGAACTTCCTCGATGCCGATACCCATATGACCAGCGCATACCTCAGCACGGAGTTCGATCCGCGGCCCGGGTGGTTCAGTCCGCCCCACAGCGATTACGGTCTAGATACGGACATCCCGACCGACGGATTCTTCGACCTCCTTGTCCTGAACGCCTCGGTCGACATCGATGAACCGGGGATGTTCTTGGTATATGGCATCCTGTTCGACGCAACCATGACCCTCCAATTGATGGGGACGAACTTCACACAGCTCGGTGCCGGTCTCCAGACCGTCGAGCTCTCGTTCGGTGGCCCAGGCATATACACTTCTGGATTTGACGGTCCTTACGGCGTCATGCTCCTGCTCGGGACCTTCGTCGGTGAAGAGATGGTTATGGTCGACCAGGATTTCCACGTGACGAATCCATACAACTACACAGATTTTCAGCCAGTGAACCCCGGAATGATATGGGGCTACGTCTACGAAGCCGCAACCGGCAGTCCGCTTCCTTCCGCGGAGGTGCAGGCCTTCAACTACACGTACGGGCATAGCAATAGGGCACTCACGGATCCAACTGGCTATTACGAGATGAACCTCTTCGAAGGGGAATTCCATGTTCTTCTAGACGATTCGGACCTCCAATCCGATATGACCGTGGTTCCCGTTGTTGGCTCTACGGAAGTGACGGCGTACCTGGAAGAGATCCCTCCGGGTAGCATGTCCATGGACATATCCTTCCTCGACTGGGACAACGCGAACCTGAGTGCGGATATGACCATGGAGGAGGACAATCAGACAATGAGGGTCATGATAGACTTCATGTACGGCAACAGGGACGGCTACCTGGATCAGGGAGAACTGGACATGTTCATGGGGATCATGGGTGGACCAGGCGGGGAGTTGGACAATACGACCGAGATCATGTTCGTGGACGGTATCCACTACGACCTTGACCCAGCGTCCCTCCAATTCGGGATCGGCGGGGAAGGACCCGTGGACCTGAACACTCCCTTTTCCATGCATCTTGCGGGGAACTTCACCTCCAATGTCACGATACCCGTTGCACCCTCTCACCTCATCGAGGTGAACATGACGTACGACACCGATGAGGAAGTATCCATGGGCCATATGAACATCCCAGTAACCTACGTTCTGGACTCCTACGATCCCGTGTCGAACATGTCGATCAGCGGTCTGGGCACATCTGCGATCCTCATCGACCCGCTCGGAGATCCGGACCCTGGGGACAGCATAGACTACGCCTGGGTGAATCTGACGGTGACAGCGACCACGGGTTCGTTCGCGCCCGAAGTGAGGGACGTGTTCATCGACGGATCTTCGGCGACGACATACTATCTCTCCGCACTTCCCACGACATTCGATTTCACGGCGACCGTGGATGACACTCTCTCAGGGAACTCCGACATTGGCGGTGCGAATTATACGACACCCACTCCAGTAACATGGCCCGGAACACCGATGAGTGCACTTGACGGTGCGTTCGACGACCCGGTCGAGGACGTCAATGCGACCGTGCCGATTCCTGCTTCGCCAGGGATCTATGACTACCACGTCCATGCCTGGGACAGCATTCCGACGTACAACGACAGTGCCCCGCATGCGACCCTCACGATCGTTGACGACCTCCCGCCAGAGATATCCGGGGTTGCCATCGACGGTCAGAGTGTAGCGACCTACTACCTGTCGTCTCTGCCCTCGAGCGTGACGCTCACGGCCATCGTGAATGACACGGGCTCAGGCGGTTCTGACATCGGCGGGGCGAACTACACGACGCCCGCGGCCGCGTCTTGGCCAGGTACACCCATGCAGGCCGAAGACGGGACCTTCGATTCGCCCGTTGAGAGCGTGACCGCTCAAGTGGTCCCGCCAACGCAAGCGGGAACCTACGACTACTACGTCTACGGTTGGGACAACGGCGCGGGATACAACGACAGCGCCCCGCACGCGACCCTCACAATCGTTGACGACCTCCCGCCGGAGATATCGAACGTGCGGGTGGACGGACATAGAGCGGTTGTCGTCAAGCCTGGAACCGATGTGGTGCTGACCGCCGCGGTCGACGACACCGGCACGGGCGACGCGGACATCGGAGCAGCCAACTACACGATAGGGCTGACGGATTGGCCGGGAACAGCGATGGATCCCGCGGACGGCTCCTTCGATTCCGCTCAAGAGGATGTCAGCGTGACGATAGACACGAGCGGTTGGTCCGAGGGCAGCTATCAGGTGTGCGTCTACGCCTCGGACAGTGTACCGGCGCACAACACGACCGCGGTCGAATGCGCGGAGATAGTGATCGATGAGACCCCACCCTCGATTGACGAAGTCCTGGCGGAGCCCGATCCTCAGGATGCTGAGGAAGAAGTGGTCGTCTCTGCCAGCATAACGGATGCGAACGGGATATCCGAGGTGAGGATCGAGATAAGGGACCCGGAGGGCAGCCTCGTTGGTAATTTCTCGATGACCATTGGCGTTGCCGATGAGTACGAGTACACGCGCGCCTACGATGCGACGGGCACATATACCTTCACGATATGGGCAACGGATGAGGCCGGAAACGTGGCATCCGAATCCGGAGACTTCAGCATCCGAGGAGAGGCATCTGCTGGTTTCCTGGAGCAATACTGGTGGATCATCCTGATAGTAGT
>JAGMAI010000110.1 GCA_023130895.1 Thermoplasmata archaeon | reverse complement strand
GCACTAATGGCTCTGAGGCGAAAACCGGTGGTTGCGGGAGATGAAGAGATGCCACCGCCTCCTGAAGAAGAGATCCCGCCACCCCCCGAAGAAGAGGTCCCGTGAGGAATCACTGAACGACTACCGAAGAGTCGGCAGGAGAGGATTGTTAGGCCCGCCAATATGAAATCCTTGCGGGGGACTACGCGAGCGGGACGGTCCAGACAATATCGACCTCCACCCTCACCCAGTACGCGTATCCCGCCTGAAGCACATCGAAATCTTCGAACACCCGCAAGCAGTGCGGAAGGCCGGGTGCGTAGAACCCCTCCACTCTTGTCGCTCCCGTTCCAGCCTTCAGGTCCGCGACCGTGTATGTGAGATTGAAGGACGGGAATCCGACGAGATTCCATCCGCTGCGCAGCTGAATGGTTGTGCTGGCAGGAACCATGCCCGCCACGGTGAGGGCGGAGCCCACCGTCACGTTCACCCACAATCCCATTGAGTGATCTATACGGTCAAGGTCTGTCTTGCACGGCCGCTGCCTCGCATAGTATCTCCACTCCTTTCCGGCAGGGTCGTAGAACCACGCCCTGTCGAACGTCAACGTCTGAAGGACCGTCTCCAGGTTCTCGTCGACCTGCATCAACGGGATCGATATGAAGTTGACTCCAGCTGACAGCTGTCTCACGAACTTGCCGGCAGTCTCGTTTGTTACGTTCCACTTCGCCATCTCATTCACGGAACGGACTCTGTAGAAGTAGTTGCTCGGGTCCCCATGCCCGGCTCCTGAATCGACATAGGTGTAGCTCTGGGAGCCGTCAGCGACGACCTCATCAAGATACGAGTACGGGCCGGCATAGTCCGTCGTTCGCCAGATCTCGTATTTCACCGTTCCGCCGGGCTGCCCGTCGTCCGCTGAGGCATTCCACGTGAGTTCGACGTTCTCGAGACTCGCACCAACGAGTACCGCCTGCCGAAGAGTTGGAGGCAGAGGTGGCTCCTCGCTTGGTATCAGGGCGAAGTCCGGCCACGTGTCCGTTGCAGCGTCCACAGTCAACTGTGTCTGATTGCTTCCATCCGCGTCCATAACGAAAATCTCCCCATTCCCAAACAGGGCTGAGTAGTACGCGATCCGGCTGCCGTCGGGAGACCAAGAAGCGGAGGCGTCCTCCTCTGGATGGGTGGTCAGTTGCGTCTGGTTGCTACCGTCGGGGGTCATCACCCATATGTCATGTTCACCTGTCATTCGTGTGCTCCATGCGATCCTATTGCCATCTGGTGACCACGTAGGACCGAGGTCATAATTCGGATAGGACAGAATCTCAGTCTTGTTGCTCCCGTCCGCGTCCATTACCCAGATATCGTTGTCGTTGGGCGTAGTCCTGTCAGTCGAGAAGACTATCTTCGACCCGTCCGGAGACCACGAGGCGTGCCTGTCATCACTCACGTTTGTGGTCAGTTGGACTAGATTGCTCCCGTCCGCGTCCATGACCCAGATGTCCGAGTCCGGGCCGTCCCTTCTCGAGTTGATTGCGATTCTCGTGCCATCAGGCGACCAGACTGGATTGAAGTCACCGCTGGCATTCGTCGTCAGCTGGGTCTGATTGCTCCCGTCCGCGTCCATCACCCAGATGTCCGAGTTCCCTGCTCTCCAAGATGCGAAGACAATCCTCTCAGCGCCAGGGGACCAGTCCGGGAACCAGTCCTCAGCCGGGTCAGTGGTCAGCTGAACCGGATTGCTTCCGTCAACATCCATCACCCAGATGTCCATGTTCCCGCTCCGGTCCGACATCCATGCTATCTTCTCGACGCCGTGCAAGGCGGTCACATCCGGACCCGCCCGCTCTGGAAGGAAGACGGTATCCTTGCCGTCCGAGGCGCTGAACGCGAAGGCGTAGTCGCTCCCCTCGGAGTAGAGATTGACCGGGAGGGCGTAGCTGGCCCCCGCGACCCAGTCTCCAGGAGCACCCTTCCAGCTGTCGAACTTCAGGTCATAGGGGCTGCTGCCAAAGGGAACGCCGCTCTTGTTGATCCACACGCGCACGTACGCGGCGGGGTCGTCGTCCTCGTCGCTGTAGGTCACGTTGTACGTGAACCGTGCGTTTCGCGGTCCTGAAGATGGTGAGACCTCGCCACCCTCCAGAATGGGCGCGTGCTCGATTGGGAACGTACTATTGGCGTATCCGATTCCAGTGTCCATTCCCGACGCTCCATTGTACCACATGTCGTAGCCCGTGGGTGTGTAGAGAACGCATGGAGCCTGCGTGACTCCGTCATCCCAGGATCCAGGAGGGCCAGGGCTCAGAACAGGATTGTCGGGGTGTTTTGTCCAAACAAGGCCATCCATGGAGGTGGCATAGCCGATGGCGAAGTTCGTGGAGGCATCCATGCCCATGTACCACATCTCGTACTTCATCCCGTCGAAGAGAACCCAAGGTATCAGGACACTCTCCGCGTCCCACTCGCCAGGAGCGCCGAGGTCAAGAACGGGATTGCCCGCGTACTTGTTCCAGATGATTCCGTCGGTCGAGTTCGCATATCCTATGCGGGTGTAGTCGGACGCATCGTTTCCCGTGTACCAAGCGTGGTATTCTCCGCCCAGGAATACGACAGAAGCAGCAGCCGTGCCGCTGGCGTCCCACTCGGCAGGCCCACCCGGTGTCAATACAGGATTCCCAGGATGTCTCGTCCAGGTGATTCCATCAGGTGAAGTAGCATAGCCTATCTGCATCAGGTCACTGGCATCCCATCCTGTGTACCACATTTTGTAACCCACAACGTCAGCAATCACCCTTGGAACGAGGGCGCCGATCTCCTCCCAGCTTCCAGGCAACCCTATGTCCATCACCGGACTGGGGTTCTTGGTCCATGTGACCTGATCGAAGCCCGTGGCTAGTCCGATTCTCATCTGCAGATCACCTACGCCCGTGAAGGTCTGCGCAGTGAACCACATTTTGTATCCTGTCGGCTCCTCCAAGACGCTGGGATGCATAACGAACCAGTCCCAAGCCAAGTCCGGGCCATGAGTGATCACGGGATTCCCTGGATATTTCGTCCAATTCGTTTGAGCTTGCACACCGTAGTGGGGACCGATGCAACACAGCAACAAAGCAAAGCACACAAAGCACGTTAGCGATGCTCTGAACTTCATCTCCTCCACCCGCAGCGAATCATCCCAATATCCACTTAAAAGCCTTCTGGTCGAGACCGCTCCTCTCTGCGGGATGTCATCCCTCTTCATGACCAACCGCAGTTCCTGACGAATCCTTTATGTAGCGTCTGGCGGTTCCAGACCAATGTGGACATGATTTCTTTGATCCAAGAGACGGAGTGGATTCATGAGCACGAAAGGTGACACACCAAGACCGGCATCCCGATCACATGGCACTACTATATCGTGGAGGCAAGGCGAACATCAGTCGTGAGAAGCGAATCGTCGAGGGGGGCTACGACAGGATAGCAGAGGAGTACACCAGAGCAAGAAAGAGTATGGGTCGCAGGGACAAGAAGTACCTCAGTCTTCTCCTTGAGCGCCTTCCAGACGGGTCCAGGGTTCTGGACCTAGGCTGTGGTTCAGGCGTGCCGATCACAAAGCTTCTGGTCGAGCATTATGATGTGACGGGAGTCGATATCTCAAGGAGGCAGATCCACCTCGCGAGGAAACAAGTGCCAGAAGGCAACTTCTTCATAGGTGATATGACCGAGATCTCCTTCCCGGATGGAGCATTCGACGCGATCATCTCGCTTGTGGCCATCATCCATGTTCCTCGAGAAGAGCACGCGGACCTGTTCAAGCGAATGCACAAGATGCTGAAGGAGGGCGGCCTGATACTCCTGACCTTGGGATCGACAGACTGGGTCAGCTCTCCCGACGACCGCTTTTTCGGAGTGAGGATGTATTGGTCTCACTATGATTCAGAGACATCCAAGAAGATGGTGGAGAAGGCTGGATTTTCCATCATCCAGTCCTCGATTGAGGGCGAGGAATTCCACGGGCAGCACGAGGAGCACTTGTACTTGTTGGCGAAGAAGACTCGCAAGGGCGACTAGGCCAGGAACGAGCAGCCTACTTCCTGAGAACGTAGGGGCGTCTATCGATGTAATAGACAAGGTGACCTGTGTTGTGCTCAAAGCCAATCGATTGGAAGAAGCCCTCCTCGCAATCCTCAACCAAGTAGTAGTCAATGAATGTCGCTCCCATCCCGAATAGCTCCTCGATGAGAACCTTGCCCATTCTCTTCCCGATTCCGTGAGAGTCTTTCTCGAGCAGCGAGCCATTGTCATACTTGAGACCCTCACCTTGGTGTTTCAATTCCAATGAGAACTCAGAGATGTTCGCAGAACAACCGTCGAACATGGCTCGCGCGATACCGACGAGCTTGTCCCCTTCAAAGGCACCGACTATGAGGCTGCTGTGTTTCAGCACTCTCGAGGCGACCTCCTTGCCCAGACCCTCCTCGCAGATATCGTTCCTTTCGTAGAAGGAGTAGAGCTGGTCAGCGGTGATTTTGGGGTTCACTAGTATCCGGACTTCATCGATCATCTCACTTCCTCCAATTGCTGGCCTATGCCATCCCTCAGCAGTCTAATCCACACTGGAGTACAATGTCGTTTCGCCAAACGGTTGCCGCTGCAACGCTTTCCGCATCCTACTTTCGTGCCGTGTCTGAGGCGGGAGCGTCCTTCTCTTCTGAACGGGCCCTCGGGAGTACCCACTCACTTCTCGCAATGAACATCGCACCGAACGCGACGATCCACAGAAGCCAGACCACACTTTCGAGTGCGTTGATTATCACGTGCACATACCAGTTCTGCCAAGCCCAGAGTGGATCGAGGCTGTTGTCCAGACAGTAGCCCGCGAATAGGCACGCGAATCCTGCGACGATGAGTATGATCCAAACCTTCGCGCCGAGGTCGAAAGCTTTCCGTCTGTCCGGCGTTCGACGGCGGTTTCCAGTCGATGAGATGTATACCAGTCCACTTCCTGCCACGACGATCCCGAGCGCGGTCATATACCCCCTCCAGGTCCACTCTTCCCCCTCGCGGTAGGCGCCGTAGTCCAGGCATTCAATTGACGCTCCGGAGAAGGAGCAGATCGACATGTATTTCCAATGCATGTTGAGGCCCAGCATGGCTATAGCACCGACCGTACCGAGGACGAACATGGCTGTCCCTACGAGAAGTCCGATCTCCATCCACGTTCTAGCCATTTCAGACCCCTGTCATCTTGGCGGGCAGGAAGCAGCCTCTTTTCCCGATCTCCTCCCCAACGACATTCGAATCCACACTCATCCTAATATCCTTTGTGGAGACTCCGCGTCTGCTCTGTTGCATGAGAGCATTATCGTCGAGTGGACGGACTACGGAACCCCGTAGTGCCTCTCGTAGAACTCCCTCAACTCGTCCTCCGAGGGGATCGTGACCTTCTCCCAGACGCGCATGACATCGCGGAGCTCGTCCTCACCGTTCTGCCCCTTGAAGAGGTTCCCGAGGAACTCCGTCCTCTCCTTGATGTCCCTCTCCGCGAACCGCACGATGTCCGTCGGGGAGTAGAACCTGAGCGGGTTGAACCGCCTCGCGAAGTCCTTCATCCCGTGCCTCTCCTCCAGCTCTCGCGGGTCCGGCAGGAGGTACCCGTATATCGGGTTCTCTATCCAGCTCTCGATCTTCCTGTGCTCAGCGAGGTGCACGAGCGTCTTCGAGTCCTGCACCGTTACCTTCTCCCCCTGGCCGACGTACTTCACCTCTCCGGCCATGTCCCGCTCGACCTCGCCCCTGTCATCCCTCTCCGGCACGGGCTCGCCGTTCTCGTCCAGCTTGCGGATCTGATCGCCGTGCAGGTCGTACTCGCCCACGAAGCCGGCGTTGTTGATGAAGAAGACGAGCTTGCCGTCCGGACCCAGACCGAGGTCCCGGTACATCTTCAGCTTGACCAGCGCCTGCCTGGACTGCTCCCCGACCATGAAGTCCGTGGCGGCATAGGACCTCACCCTCGTCCCGACCTTCTGGGCGGCTATCGCCGAGGTGATTATGCTCTCGCACCCGCTGTCCATCGCCGTCGCCATGGCGGGGTCCGTCACCCGGAGCATCGGCTCCAGGACATCGAACCTCTTGTAGCTGAGCGACTCGGACCGCAGCCACTTCTTCCCGCCTGAGCCCCAGCCCGGGTTCAGCTCGCTGAAGAGGAATATGAACCTCCCGTTCGTGGTCCCGCTCTTCTCGTACCTCGTGCACTGCAGGGACCCCGCCTGCTTTCCTTCCTCGACCTCGGGGACAAGCACCTCGTAGTCAGCGATAGTCTTGCGGACGAAGTCCACGTTCTCGCAATCGATGTTCATGGCCAGGATGATCGGTCTCTTCCCGCCCTCGTCGGTCTCAGCGGACCTCATCAGCCCGGGCCATTCGGGGCTGCCAGGAACGAGACCCTCCGATTTGGCGAAGCTCGCGGCCTCCAGCCCAACGAGCTCGACGGAATCTACGTTCCCGCTTGAATCCAGAACGGGGCGTCCGAAGCACGCGTCATCCTGCTCCAGCTCGGGCCCGACCGTGAGCGTGGTCTTTCCCGTCCCGCTCAGGCCCTTGAGGACCCTGTCCGTCGTGCATCCAGCATGGTACGATATCAGGCCGTCCAGCTCTCCCCTGTTCCACACCATCGTGAGGTTGGGCTTCTTGTATGCCCCGCCGAAATAGTCGATCCCGAGGCTGAGGACCCGCCTGACGTCGTTCTTCATGTCCATGAAGTCGTACAGCGTGATGGGCTCCTTCGGATCGTACTCGGGCCAGAACTCCTGGATCTCCCTCACGTACTCGGCGGGAAGGGGCTCCGGTATGATGTAGTTGAAGCAGTGGACGTGCATGTTCTCCTTTGGCGGGAAGATCATCATCTTCCCCATCCAGGCGATGTACGCGCTGTGCGGGTTCTCCACGGTCGTCGTTACCCTCAGTCCGACCTCGTAGCCGGACTCCCCTTGTATTCCCTCCTGGACGATCACTCTAGCCGTCCTCAGATATCGGAGGGCGACGTCGTAGAGCGCCTTGCCTATCTCGACGTCAAAAGGCCTCTGGCGGGTTCCGAGCGGGTAGTCCTCTGGCACCATGTAGAACGCCCTGTCCGGTCTCCGCCCCGCCTGCGTAGAGGCGAAGAGGAACTGCCCGTCCTTCGTGAGCACGTAGTAGGGCTTCAGGAACTCCCTGTAGAAGTCGTCGTCCGGATTGTGCGTCACTTTCGAAGCGTCAAGGCGAATATCGTCTTCCAACGAGAAGGTACCGTCATTCATCGAGGCGGTCATCGCGGATTCCAGCATAAAGGTTCCGTATGCGGGCTAGCTCTCTTCCTTCACGCTGCCCTTGCGCTTCGATGGGACGACAGAGAAACTTTCAACAGGGACGTCGGCCGCGCGGCTCTCGAATGGTCTGTGCTTGTAGGGCACGACCTCGACGTGAGGATACGCGATCTGGACATCATCGTCCTCGCTGAACCTCCGCAAGACGGCAGTGATTATCCGCGACCTGACCTCTCGCCTCCTCTGGGCCTGGCAGAAGTATACTGCGAACAGACGAACGGAGTAGTCGCCCAGCTTGGCAAGCACCCTGGGCTTTACTATGGCGATGTCCTTGATGTCACTGAACTCGATCTTCTCCTTGACGAAGCTGGAGTACTTCTGCATGAACCTCCCGGCGACCTCCTCCGTCGCATCGAGCACATGCCGCTGGGCTTTGGCGATATCGCTCTCGTACGTCACGTTGACCTCCAGTTCGTCCCAGATGATGTTGGTGTCCTTTGTGTAGTTGTAGACGTTCGCCTCCAGCACGAAGCTGTTCGGGATGGACGCAACTCGTCCTGTGAATGTGTCCCCGCTCATCCATCCGCCGAACTCGCGGACGGTCGTGTTCATTATGGATATGTTCGTGACGTATCCACTGAGGTCCTTGATCTTGATCCTGTCCCCGAGCGTGTAGATCCCCCTGTAGACGAGAACAGCCCAGCCGACGATGTTGAGCAGCGGTCCTTGCAGGACGTAGATCGCCGCCGCGCTGACCAGGCCGAGGCTCAGCAGGCTCATGCCTCCCTCTGGACCGCCAGCCGCAGTCCAAAGCACCGCTCCGAGGGCGACGAACCACGCGACGTAGCTGACAATCTGATATATGGCCGCGGCGTCCGCCTCCGATTTCGTTCTCGTGGAGAATGCATGTATGAAGAGGGGCCCCATGAGGTCAAGCCAGATCTTGGTGGCGATGATGATCAGCCCGGAGATTATGAACGGCGCGTATTCGCTCAGGGTGATGTCAAATGGAAGGATGTTCGGTATGACCGAGTAGCTCCCGAGGAGTACGATGAGGATAACGACGAAGAGAATGAGGAGAAGCACCGTGGGCCATCTCTTCTTCCCGCTGGATGACATTGTTAGCAAACAGCCCCGCGAAACTATTTAGTCGTTGGTTCGCGGTTATCAATAAAGAGAACAGTGGCTACTTCACCCTCGCCAATCTCAGCGCGTTGAGGATGACGCCGAGGGACACGCCCATGTCTCCTATCGCGACCGCCATCCAGAGGGTCACGAGGCCCGGGAAGACGAGCACCGCGAACGTCAGCTTGACGGCAATGGCCGCAACGATGTTGCTCCTGACGACCCGCATGGTCCTCCTTCCCAGGTCCAGCATGTAGGGCACCTTGGAGAGATCGTCTCCGAGCAGAGCGGCGTCCGCGATCTCCAGTGCCGAATCGGAGCCCGCTGCACCCATGGCTATCCCGAGGTCCGCTGCCGCCAGCGCTGGGGCGTCATTGACACCATCGCCCACCATGGCGACCTTCCTTCCGCCTCTCGACATGGCCTCGATGGCGCCGACCTTCTCCTCGGGCATCAGATTCGCACGGAAGTCATCGATCCCCAACTGCCCAGCGATCCTCCTGGCCACGGCCTCGTTGTCCCCCGTAAGCATCACGAGGTCGTATCTCCCGCCTGATCGGAGCCTGAGCATCGCGTCCCTCGCCGAACCTCTAACGCGGTCAGCCAGTGCAATCACGCCGAGCGGTTCGCCCTCCTTGCCCACGAACACCGTCGTCTTTCCCTGCCTTTCCAAGGAGCGCTTCTTATCCATGAGCGGGTTCGAAGCGGTCTCGAACAGCCTGTCCGATCCGATCAGGTGCGGTTCCCCGCCAATCTCTCCCTTGAGGCCTTTTCCGGGAATCGACTGGAAGCTCTCGACGCATTCCAGGGGAACGCCCTCCTTCCCCGCCAACTCCGCGATCGCCAGCCCGAGCGGGTGTTCGGATAGGCACTCCAGCGAAGCAGCCACGCGGAGGACGTCTGCGCGCGAATGACCGGCGAGCGGGATCACATCGGTGACCTCCATTTCGCCCTCGGTCAGCGTTCCCGTCTTGTCGAACGCTATCGTGTCGATCTCCTCGAGCCTCTCCACGTATGCCCCTCCCTTGATGAGCACGCCGTTCCTCGCAGCGCTCGTGATGCTCGAGGCCATTGATATGGGAGTGGATATCGCCAGCGCGCACGGGCACGAGATCAGCAGCAGGAGCAGGGCCTTGTAGAACCACACGTCGAACGGTTGGCCCAGGAGGGTCGGTATCGCGGCTACCGCCACGGCCATGAGGAGGACGGCGGGCGTGTAGTACTTCGCGAATCTGTCGATGAACCGGGCGGTGTCTGATTTCCTGTCTGCGGCCGATTCCACGAGCTGGATTATCCTCGACAGCGCCGTGTCGGAGGACTCCTTCGTGACGCTGATCTCGATCCTTCCTTCCCGGTTCACGGTTCCCGCGAAGACCTCATCGCCGACTCCCTTCCGCACCGGGACCGACTCCCCGGTTATGGGTGACTGGTCAACGGTCGACTCCCCCGCACGTACGATGCCATCGACACTGACCTGTTCGCCCGGCTTGACGAGAACGATGTCTCCGACGGTGATATCGTCGACCCTTGCGCGAACGAAGGCATCGCCCCGCTTGACGCTCGCCATCTTGGGCTTCAGGTCCACGAGCGATCTGAGCGAGTCCCTGGTCCTTTCCACCGAGTAGTCCTCGAGAAGCTCGGCGAGAGAGAAGAGGAAGAGGATCGCGGCTCCCTCGGCGAAGGCATCTATCAGCACAGCGCCCAGGGCTCCAACGACCATGAGGCCGTCCATCACGAAGCTCTTGTTCGCGATCGCCGTCATCGTGCGTCTTGCGGGGAAGTACCCGCCGAAGATCATCGCAGCGACGAACAGGGACTCCGAGAGCGTGATTTGCCACCCGCCGAGATCCAGGACCCCGGGGTCCTGACCAGCGAGGGCAAGGAGCAGTCCGACCGCCAGGAACGACCCGGAGAGCAGGGCGAGGACGAACTCCCTGTTGGACAGGGAGAATACCCTCTCGCCTTCCACCTCTTCTCTGAGGAACCCGTAGCCGAGTCTCCTGACCGCCCGCTGGATCTCCTCCAGCGAGACCTCGTCCGTGTCATACTCGATCTCCATGCTCCCCGTCGCGAAGCTGATGGAGACACTTCTCACGCCTGCGAACTTGGAGATTGTCTTCTCAACGCTCTTGACGCAGTCGACGCAGTGAAGGCCCTCGACCCTCACCTTCTGCCTGTCAAGCGCCATTCACCCTCCCTCGGTTCACTCCTTCATGTGTTCGACGGTGGTCTTCAGTAGTACCCTCACGTGCTCGTCATAGAGGGAGTAGTAGACGTTCTTCCCCTCTCTTCGGTCCCTCACGAACCCGAGGGACCTGAGCGTCCTGAGCTGATGCGAAATGGCGGACATCGACATGTCGAGCAGGAAAGCGAGCTCGCAGGGACACAGCTCCTCTGCCGAGAGCGCGTAGAGGATCCTGATGCGTGTCCCGTCCCCGAGGGCCTTGAACATCTCGGACAGCCTGTAGAAGGCATCCCGGTCGAGCATCTTGCCAGCGACTTCCGCCACCTTGGCCTCATCAACGGACACGCTCTTGCAGGCTTCTTGGTGTACCATGGTATCAACTCATGTGAACAGTTGAACAATTATTCAAATGAATTGGTGACTATTTAAGGCTCTCGCTGCAAGAAGGAATATCAGCTGCTCAAACCGGTCGTGGTCGGGTACGCCTCTCCTAGGACACCACTCTCGAAAGCTGCAGTGACCCTCCGTTCCAGGATATGTGAACGTGAACGACGTAGTGCCAGCCAGGGCTAGTCGTGAAGCTGCCAAAGGACAGCCAACTGCTCTCCCCCGGAGCTATGGACAAGGAAACATAGTCCAGCACTTCCTGCACCTCCTCGCCATATGCCGATCCGTAGAGAGAGACCAGGACTTCGCCTGAGGCGCTCGCGTACGCGACCTTTCCTCCCGTGTTCTTCAGGCTGACCCATACCCCATATGTGACACTATTGTTGACCACATCCTCAATGTCCAGGACGATCTGTTCCTCTGAGTCGATGGTGAGGAAGGCAGGCTCTGCAGCACTCTCCAGCCATACCGCGGCCAGCAGAATGGAGTTGATGGCCAAGAGAACGATCGCGATGACCAGCAAGGTAGCAACTCTTTGAGGGCTAAGCTCCATGAAATCAGCCCTATCGCTTCGGCTGGATGCGGTGTTCCTCTCACGGAGGGATTCCCTCTTAGACTTCTCTCCCGCCATGGTCAACTCACCTTCGAGACTACGACTACCTCTGAGTCCTCCTTACGCTCTGATTGGTGTTGCCCCTCTGCCGACCGGACAGTGGATCCTGAGCCGAATCGAGTTCGTGACGTCTAGCAGAAGATAGCTACGTGGAACGATCGGTCAGTCGCCGTGCCAGTCATGTCGTCGGTCGAGACCCAGATGCCAGTCGGGTCTGCAAACTCACCAACGACCGCAATACTCCCTGGCGGTGGCACCCCTGTGAAGCCGGTGTAACCGAGCGTCGCGACGTAGACGCAGGCGCGCACGTCCTGGTTGAAACGGATAGTGTAATCGCCCGTTCCTTCCCAGTTGGTACTCACGACGTTGCTCCCGCGGTAGAGCGTTCCGTTCGATTCGACGACTGCCCACAACACCGTGGCCGGGGTCCCAGGCGGTCCTTGTATTCCCTGCGGTCCAATTGGCCCGGGGACTCCTTGCGGTCCCTGCGGCCCGTCCGGTCCCTGTGGTCCTTGTATTCCCTGTATCCCCTGCGGTCCAGGGTCTCCCTGTATCCCTTGAGGTCCAGGGTCTCCCTGTATCCCTTGAGGTCCAGTGCAATCCAGCACATCCACAACGAGGTCCCCGTTTATGTCTTCGTCTGGGATATCTCCTGTTCCGTTTCCGTTGAGGTCCCAGCAGGCGATACCATCCGCGCCACTAGGTCCTTGTGGTCCATCACTTCCCCGCGGTCCGGTGTCTCCCTGATCTCCGTCATCCCCCTCTAACCCTGGTGCCCCCTCGGGACCCTCAGGTCCTGGGATGGCCACCATTCCGATCAAGGCCAACGCCACGGCAACTACTGCTACAACTAGTGCAGGCTTGGCAACATCGGTCTTTCGGGCAGGAGGCGGTGCAGCCGCCATCGGAGGCGGTGCAGATTCACCATACGGCTCACTTCCAGTACTTTGTGTTTGTTCCATAATATGTTATCCTCCTTACTGAGGCGGGCAGAGCATCTTCATTCGATAAAAGCGTTATGGTGGGTTTCTTGAGGTCTGTGTCCAGGTAATGTGGAACCTCATCCTCACGGGCGAGATGTAGCGAGGGCGCAATGAATGGGCCCAGAGAGATTTGAACTCTCGACCTCCCGGTTTCCGAGGGTTCCCAGAGGAACCATATCAGCCGGGTGCTCCAGCCAAACTAAGCTATGGGCCCGCGCCAGTACGATACCTGCGAGCGAATTTAAAAGTTATGCAATTGATAATGATAATAATCATTGATAATAACCAGACAGAAAGGCTTTTATTAGCCCCGCCAGATTTGTTGGCAGTGATGGAATGGACGTTCTAGAGGCGATGAAGCAAAGAAAGAGCGTTAGAAGCTACCAGCCTACGCCTCTCTCTGCGGAGCAGATACAGAAGGTTTTCAACAGCGTCAGAATGGCTCCTTCCGTCGATAATCTGCAGCCATGGAGGTTCGTGATCGTAACCGATGAGGACGTGAAGAGACAGCTGGCTGCAGCATCAGGCAACCAGAAATGGATTGCCGAAGCACCTTTGGTAGTGGTGGCCTGTGGGTTGTTGGATGAGGCACAGGGCATGATCGGGGGATACATGAGCAGCTATCCGGTGGACGTGGCATTGGCCATGGCCTATCTGACCTTAGCGGCAGAGAGCGAGGGCCTGGGCACATGCTGGATCAACACCTTCAACGAGGAGAAGGTCAGGTCAGCCGTCCAGGCGTCCGAGGACGTCAAGGTGATCGCTCTTACGCCCCTTGGAGTGCCCAATGGAGACCCAGAATCGTCTGGGAGGAAGCACCTGAACGAGATCGTGTGCTACAACAAGTGTGAATAGCCCTCAGAGAGAAGGAAATGATACCCAAGGCCAGATTGGGAGACCAGAAGCTGTTCTGCTCCTTGTGCGGAGCGGAAGTCAGAGAGGAAGAGATAAGCTGCAGCAACTGCGGGTCCGACTTCCATGACGAGTTCGAGGCCTATCGTTGCCAATCCTGTCTTTCGATCGTGCGGACGGGCACGAACGAGTGTCCCAACTGCGGCGCTCCCATCAAGCCCCTGGACATCGAGAGCCCCACCGAGGACGACAAGCTGGAGGAGGACTTCCTGAGAGAGCTCGTCGAGAGCACCTCTCTCATGGACTCCACGCACCGGATATGGGAGCTGGCCGAGCCCTTCCAGAGAGTGATCAGGCTGAGGAGGAAGAAGCTGGAGCAGATGAACGTCCTTCTCAAATCGGCCCAGAAGAGGATAAGAGAACTGAAGAGCTCCACGGACGAAGTGGAGATGATGGAGAAGTCCGAGCTCGAGAGACAGGTCGCACAGCTGGAAGAAGAGCGGAACGAGGTCATGGAGATCGAGAAGGGCATCATCGAGATGGAGACGATCTACAGGAACCTGCTCTCTCTGCAGGAGACGGAGCTCAAGAGGAAGGAGGACAACCTGAAGCTCCGCCTGGAGGTCTTCCAGAAGGAGATCGTGAGGCGGGACAAGGACAAGAAGCGGTTGGTCGACTGGGAGCGCTCGCTCAAGGAGAAGGAGGAGGAACTGGCGAAGAAGGACGGCTCGCTCGAGAACCGGGAGCAAGAGGTCGAGAAGACGGAAAGGAGGATAGCGGAAGAGGTCGAGGCGCGCCTCGCGGAGGCGGGGTCCGGAGCAAGTGCCGAGGCGCAGCTGTCGAGGCTCGAAGAGGTCCCTGACCCGAACCTTCAGCGGGAGAACGAAGAGAAGATAGAGTCCCTGGAGAGGCGGATCGGAGAGGTCGAGGGCGACATGGACAGAATAGTGAAGGCCAAGGACGTTCTCGAGGACCAGAGCCGCCAGCTCTCGGACCAGAACCACGAGATGAAGGACGTCCTGAAGAGGCTCGACGCCCTCCTCGGGGAGTTGCCTGATAACATCGTTCAGGAGTTTGCCAAGTCAAATGATTTCAAGAAGTACGAGAAGGTGCTGGAAAGCTGTGAGGGGTAGATGAGATGGGACTGAGAGAAAGAGCCAAGGAGATGCTTTCGGGGGATGTCGAGGCCAAAGAGGTCGAGGTCTACGACGAGACCGAGGAGCTTAGGGGGGAGATCGAGAGACTGCAGGACGAGCTGAAGTCCGCGCAGGATGAGATCGGATCGCTGCAGGAGAACGTGAAGGGCAAGGAGAAGGCACTCTCAGAGCAGAAGAAGCAGATCAAGGACGTGGAGAAGCAGCTCACAGCGGGCAAGAAGGACCTCAAGAAGGCCGAGAAGGAGGCGAAGCAGCTCGCCAGTGAAGGGAAGAAGGAATCTGCGGGGGAAGCGGAGAAGCTCAAGACGCAGCTGGAGAAGGCGAAGGCGGACGCGAACAGGCTGGATGAAGAACTCAAGTCCGTTCGGGATGAGCTGAAGATCAAGACCAAGGAGGCGAAGCAACTCGCCACCAAAGGAAAGAAGGAGTCCGAGGCCGAATCCGGGAGACTGAGCACAGAGCTGGAGGAGGCAAGGACCTACCTGAGCAAGCTGGAGGGAGAACTCGAGACGGCCCAGGAAGAGCTGAAGATCAAGGCCAAGGAGGCGAGCAAAGCGGGCAAGCTCGCCAAGGAAGTTGAGAAGCTCAAGGGCCAGATCGGCACAATGGGCGAGGAAAGAGAGAAGGAAGAGAAGTCCACATCGGACCTCGAGCAACGGGAATCCGACCTGCGGAGCGAGATCGAGGAGAAGGACAAGCGGATATCGGAGCTGGAAGGGGAGACCGAGGGTACAGAGAAGAGATCCAGGACCCTGGAGAAGAAATCCAAGTCCCTCGCGCGCAAGAAGAAGACCCTCGACAGCAGGGAACAGGGCATCGCCGAGGCTGAAGAGAAGGCGTCAGAGGCAGAGAAGGAGATCCATTCCAGGGAACAGAAAGTCGCGGAACTGAAGCAGACGCTCGAGGAGAAGGACAGAGAGTTCAAGGAGATGCGGAAGGAAAGCGAGGAAGAGCTGCAGAGGACGAGGGAGGGGCTCGAGAGGAAGGACAATGGACTGGCAGACAGGGAGGCCGTCCTGGCCGAGGAACGGAAGGACCTGGAGGGCATGCGAAGCGGTGTCAGCCTCACGAAGGAAGAGCTCGGCGAGAGAGAGAGGCAGCTCCTCAAGAGATGGGAGGAAGGGGAGGAGAAGATCAAGGAGATAGACCGCCGTGAGGCGATGCTGAGAGAGGCCACGAAGTCCTTCTCCGAGGAGTCCAAGAAATGGACCAGCAAGAGACGGGCGCTCGCAACCAAGGAGAAGAACGTCCAGAAGAAGATGGACGAGTTCGAGGAGATGTCGAAGGCCTGGAAGGCAGAGAAGAAGGCCATCAAGGCGGAGGAAAGGAAGCTCAAGAAGAGGGTCGAGAGAGAGAAGAGGACCCTGGATCTGAAGGGAACCGAGCTCGAGGAGCGAGAGGAGTCCGTCGCAGCGAAGGAGAAAGAGATCAAGGGAACGCTCGGCGAGCATGAGAAGGCGAAAAAGGAGCTGGGCTCCGAGAACAAGGCCCTGTTCAAGAGAAAGGAAGCGTTCGAGAAGGCCAGGGAGAAGCTCTCCGACAAGGAGATCGCACTGAAGGAGAAGGAGATCCAGCTGAAGAAGCAGGAGAAGTTCCTGACCTCCAAGGAGAAAGCGCTCGAGTCCAAGTTCGCCCAGATGGCGGAGACGGAAGAGGGGTTCGATCACCTGAGGGAGACGCTGCTGGAGAGGGAGAGCAAGGTCAAGAGGACGGAGTCCGAGAGCCAGGACCTCCAGTCGATCCTCAAGGACAGGAAGAAGGCCCTGTCGGAGAAAGCGAAGGGTTTGGACACGAAGAACGAAAGGATCGTGAAGAGGGAGAAGGCCCTGCTCGCCAAAGAAGAGGAGCTATCGTTCAAGTTCGACGAGATCTCGGAGATGGAAGAGTCCCTGGTGTCCTACAGGGACCGACTGAACTGGATGGAGGAAGAGGCCCGAGCCAAGGACAAGGACCTGAAGGACGTCGAGGCCAAGCTTGCCAGCGAACGGGAAGAGATGAGCGGGGAGATAGAATCGCTGAACCAGCGGGAGTCCGCCACGGTAAAGCACGAGGACGAGATCAGCTCCAGGCTTTCGGAGGTCAAGAAGCGGGAGACCGCGGTCCGGAAGGAAACGAAGGAGCTGGAGAAGAAGAGGCTCAAGCTCGAGAAGGGCACGAGGGACCTCTCGAAGGGCGTTGACGTCTTCGAGCGGGAGAAATCAAGGATAGAGAGGGACCTGGAGAAGCAGCAGGAGGAGATCGACAAGGAACGCGGGCTCGTCAAGAGCGAGAAGAACCTCTCGGAGAAGAGGGCGAGGGGTCTCAACGTGCTGGAAGGGGAGGTCGAGGGCAAGAAGCTCGCGATCGACGAGCTGGAGACGGTGATGGCGAAGAAGCTGGACAAGCTGAAGGTCGAAGAGGAGGACCTGAAGAAGCGCATGGACTACCTCGAGAGGAGGGAGACGGAGACCTCCGAGACCGAGGCCCATCTGATAGCGAGGGAGGATGACCTGCACTCCCGCGAGTCGGACCTGGAGAAGAAGAAGACGGTGCTGAAGGAGCTCGAGGGCGACCTCGCGAGCGCGGAGAAGACGTCATCCAAGGAGAAGCTGAAGCTCGACGAGCTGTGGAAGAACCTCGGACGGGAAGGCAAACGCCTAGAAGGTCTCAGGAGCACGGTCCTGGACGAGGAGAAGACGATCAAGGAGAAGCGCGGGAAGCTGGACCAGAAGTCCGGGGACGTGCTTAGGGCCGAGGCCGACATCAACCTGATGAGGAAGGAGCTCGAGGGCAGGGAAGAGGAACTGCGCGAGGCCATCGAGAAGACGGGAAGGGATCAGGGAGAGCTTGCGTCCAGAGGCGAGGACGTCCAGCAGTGGGAGCAGAAGCTGTCCAAGTGGAGCAAGGAGCTCGAGGAGAAGCAGAGCACCCTGGACCAGCGCAGCGTGGAGATCGTGGGCGAGAGGAAGAAGCTCGAGAACATCGAGTCAGAGCTCCCGGCGAAGCTCAGCTCCCTGGAGACGCAGGAGAGGGCGATCGCGGAGAAGTCGCTGGAGCTGGAGAGGACATCGAAGCTCATCGATCAGGAGATGAGCAGGCTGGAGGACGAGTGGCACGAGCTCAAGGAAAGGGAGAGGGAGATCGCGGAGACGAAGGAGACCACGGCCTCGCTGCTCGAGTACGCCGAGTCCATGGTGAAGGACAAGAAGACCAGGATGGACGAGGAGATCGAGAGGGCCCTCGCGGACCTGGAGGCGAAGCAGAGGGACATCGACGAGAAGACCAAGGAGGTCGAGGAAGCCCTGGCGACCAAGGCCGAAGCCGTGAGTTCCTTGACCCGGCTGGAGCGCAAGGAAGAGGAAGTCCTCGCCCTCAAGAAGGAGCTGGAGCTCGAGAAGGAGTCCATCACCAAGGAGAGGAAGTCCGTCAACGAGATGCTGTCCAGGATGGAGAAGGAAAGCAAGCGGCTGTCCGACCGTGAGAGGAAGCTCGACTCGGAGCTCGGGAAGGCGACCGCCAAGGAGAAGCTGAGACTTCAGAGCGAGTCGAAGAAGCTGGAGAAGGAGAAGATTCAGACCTCAGAACTCTCCAGGAAGCTGCAGGCCAGGGAGAAGACGCTCGAGAAGAAGGAGAAGAAGATCTCCGTCCTCGAAGCGAAGAACATCAAGTCCGAGGAGGAGCTCTCGAAGGCCCAGACCGACCTCGAGGTAAGGTCAAGGCGCCTTGAGAACATGAAGGAGAAGCTGTCCAAGATACTGTGACGGGGCGCTCTCGTCAGGCTTTTATACCTAAAGTGTATTTGACTTTTCTAAAGTATGCTTTAGGAGGAGAAAGTTTGGCTCAGAGCACAAGTACGATAATGATTGTGGTGATAGCCGCTGTTGTCTTTGTGGGCGGACTATCTGTTGGACTCCTGGTGGTTCCTGTTCTCCAGGGAACGGAGGAACCGTCGGGCATGAAGATTGTTGACGACTATGGACGGGACGTTACCGTGCCTCAACCAGTGGAGAGGATAATCTCGCTGGCCCCGAGCAACACGGAGATTCTGTTCGCACTGGGACTCGATGACAAGGTCGTCGGAGTGGACCAGGCCTCCAACTATCCACCAGAGGCTCAGGACAAGACGGTCGTGGGCGGGTACTTCGGCGGGTACAATCTCGAAGTCATCACAGTGCTCGATCCTCAATTGATACTGGCGTCATCCATCAACAGTGACGAGCTTATCGGAGACCTCGAGAACAGGAGCTTCGCCGTCGTCGTGCTGGACGCATCGGACATCGACGGGGTATTCGATGACATCGAACTCGTGGGCTCGATTACGGACGCTGACGCGGAAGCGGAAGGACTCGTCAGCAACCTGACCGCAAAGGTCGAGACGATTGCAGACCTGATGCTGGGGGTTGAGACGCCGAGCGTCTACGTCGAGCTGGACAGCAATCTGTGGACATACGGTCCGGGAACGTTCGGCGACGACCTGCTCGATCTCGCTGGCGGGGAGAACATAGCGGGAAGCATGGGATCCCCATGGGTGCAGCTGGACGAGGAGTTCGTCGTGACATCCTCTCCGGACATCATAATCACGGTCTTCACGCCCGTGGAGGAGATCAAGGCCAGACCCGGCTGGTCGGACATCTCAGCGATCCAGAATGACAAGGTATTCGCCGTCGACGGCGACCTGATATCGCGCCCCGGCCCGAGGATTGTCGACGGGTTGGAGGAACTGGCGCACCTGATACATCCTGAACTCTTCTGATGACGGTGGCTCGTGAATCCACAGTTGACGTTGTCGAGAAGTCCCGTTCAAGACACATCTGGATCGTGATCCTGTTCGGAGGAATGCTGGCGTCGATCTTCGCCTCCTTGGCGTTCGGAACGGTAGGCCCCATCGGAGCGGGGATTCCCAGCAGATATTCCTGGGCGGACTTCTTCAATTCCATTCTTGCGGAGGGACCGCTTTCCAACATCCTGGTCAACATCAGGCTGCCGAGGATATTGCTCGCCTGTGCGGTCGGAGCGGCCCTCTCCATCTCGGGCGCGGTCATGCAGTGCCTGTTCAGGAACCCTCTTGCGGAGCCCTACATCCTGGGTGTGTCCTCCGGTGCGGCCGTCGGGGTGTCCTTGGGTCTCATCTGGGGGCTCACATCCCTCTTCTCCACGCCGATCCTCGCCTTCTCCGGTGCCCTCATCACGGTCGCGGCCGTGTACGGAATAGCGCAGGTCAGGGGCAGGATCAAGACGGACACGCTCCTGCTCGCGGGCGTCGCAATCGCGTCCTTCCTCTCCGCCGTGAGCTTCTACATGCTCTACGCCGCAGGAAAGGACAGGGACCTGATAATCTCCTGGATAATGGGCAGCTTCGCCCTGACCACGTTCGATGAGGTCCTCATAACGACATTCGTGCTGGCAATGGGAGGGCTCGTGGTCTTCCTGTTCGCGAGGGACATGAACGTGATGCTGATGGGCGAGGAGACAGCGAAACAGCTTGGAGTGGATGCCGACACGGTCAAGATAATAGTCCTTGTGACCGCATCGATCCTCGCGGCGATCGCGGTCGCCTTCGTGGGGATCGTCGGTTTCGTGGGGCTCATAATCCCCCACATCGTCAGAATGACGCTCGGTCCCGACAATCGCATCCTCATTCCCGCGAGCGCTTTTGCGGGGGGAATATTCCTCATCTGGATGGATGTCCTGGCACGGACCGTGGCGGGGGGACAGGAGATCCCCATTGGGATAATAACCGCCTTCTGCGGAGCTCCGTTCTTCATATATCTGCTCCGCTCGAGGAAGACAGGGTATGCCTATGCTTCTTAGAATCGACGGCGTCTCATGCAGCTATGACAGCGCGGAGGTCCTGAAGGACGTCACGTTCGACGTGCCCTCGGGAACGCTGTTCGGCATCGTCGGTCCGAACGGGTGCGGGAAGACGACCCTCATCAGATGCATCAGCAGGGTCCTGGAACCCATCGGCGGAGTCGTGTGGCTGGATACTGACATGCTGTCGGCAATGAGCTTCCGCGACGTGGCGAGCAAGGTCGGCGTCGTTCCGCAGACCACCCGTCCCGGGTTCGCGTTCACGGCATACGAGATCGTTGCCATGGGGAGGACCCCGTACATCGGACGTCTTCAGATGGAATCGGAGGAGGATCTGGCGGTCATAAAGGGAGCGATGCTGTCGACCGACTGCTGGCACCTCCGGTCGAGGATGTTCTCCGAGCTCAGCGGCGGCGAGCAGCAAAGGGTGGTCATAGCCAGAGCGCTCGCCCAGGAGCCGAGAGTGCTACTTCTGGATGAACCGACCTCCCATCTGGACCTGGGCTACCAGCTGCAGATCATGGACATGATCGAGGGACTTGCTGGGGAGAGGAACCTCATCGTTGTCGCGATATTCCATGACCTGAACATGGCCGTCAGGTACTGCGAGAACGTCGTCCTTCTCGACAAGGGAAAGGTAGAAGAGGTCGGCGGGACGTTGGACGTGCTGACGAACGAGAACATCGAGAAGGTGTACGGCGTGAAGGTCGCGATCGAGACGAGCCCGTCCACAGGCCTGGTGATGATAGTGCCCACTGCAAGGACGGCCAAGAGAGGCAGCGGCGGGGGTGATTGAATGACGTTGCTGAGGGACCTGAGGGAGACGACGAAGCTGCTCATCCTCCTGGAACTGGTCAAGCGGGAACACTCGAAGCTGAAGACGCTCGCCGAGAGGTTCGGGATGACCGTTCAAGGGATATCGGACTATCTGAAGACGATGACCACCGAGGGCCTCGTGCACAACGTCGGTGGGGTGTACAAGCCCACGAAGGAGGGCGTTCAGTTCCTTCACGACAGGTTCTCCGAGCTGAGGAGGTTCATCGAGTCCTCCGCCAAGGACCTGGCCATAATCGACGTGTGCTGGGCGATCGCCGCCTCCGACATCAGGAAGGGCCAGAAGGTCGGGCTGATCATGGAGGACGGCTACCTGAAGGCCTATCCCGGAAAGAGGTCGTCATCCACCGGTCGCGCTCTCTTCGGCTCGAAGAAGGGCCAGGACATCGCGATCTCGGAGCTTGATGGTATAGCGGGACTGAACCCGGGGAAGCTGGTCTTCGGGAAGATACCCGGGATCGAGAAGAAGGGCAGCAGAGGAGCGAACCTCTCCAAGCTGAAGCGCCTGATGAGCGGGGAGAACCCTGACCTCGTCGCCGTGTCCGGCGCCTCGGGAAGGGCCCTCGCGAGTAGAGCTGGACTTGAGCCCGACGTGGAGTTCGCACCACTTCAGGCATCGATCGAGGCGGTCGAAAAGGGCCTCAGCGTCCTCTATCTCTGCACGGAGGAGCACTGCAACGAGGCCATCTCTCACATCATGGAGAGGAACGCGAACTCCGAGGACAAGGTCGCGTTCGAGGTCATATCCCTGGACTGATTCCGGGCAGATATCGTCGATTTCGTGCACGCGGATTCATTTCGCCACAATCCTCTCAGTTGTCCAGATTCAGAGACCACTGCATATCTATTGTGCCTCGACAAGCGCGCTTGCTATCACCTGGTCCCCATGCTGCCCAAACCGCCAAAACAGAGTGAACTCGTACTCAGAGCCGGAAGTCAGGCTCTCCAGCGTAAAATAGTCCCCCCTTGTGAGCCCGTGGCCCCCCATTAGATTGGTGAAGTTCAGGTACTCTCCTGTCGGACCGGTTCCCATTACAATCGGATAGGAGTCTGGATAGGACTGTAAGTGATCCCTGCAGTCAAACCATACTAACCCATCCTTCAGAACGGCTACTCTGTAATCGTTAACATGTTTGGATTCACTAATGTCTGAGATTTCGATCTTGTACCCACTCGATTGAGAGATTACCGACAATTCGACTTCAGGAGGATCTGGATATCTAGGTTGGAACGCAAAGATGGCAGCAAGTAGGAATGCCCAGACAACGACAAACACGATTACCGTCACGCGAAAGGCCACTCTTCCATACATTGGTCCACGCGGCTCAGAAGAGTCGATTTGGACTGGTTCCTCAATCTCCGGTTGCGGCCTAGTCGACAGGCGTTTCCCTCCAGCTTGTGACCGTTGAGAGCAATCGGCTGTGGCGATATAATCCTTTCCGCCTCAAGCTTCTAATATCTCTCAGTTGATTCTGTTTCTGAGGCAGGGACAAGACTCTCCGATTGTCGCGGCAACTGACGTCTTTGACAAGCTTCTACTCCGAGGTTCTCCCAGCCTCTCTGAGAGGGATTGAGTGCGAACAGGAAGTACTCTGGTGGGCGTTTTCTTCATTGTCGCGTCCATCATTGCTCTACTCTCGACTCTCGTTGGCGTATACAGTCCATGTTTCGGTTGGATTGATTTCCTCATATCCTTTGTCATAGGTGTCATATTGGTCGTCAGGGGACTAGGGCAATACTGATTGGCCTCCGTCTGCCCTCTATCTCAAAGGCTCTGGACAAGTAGCCCACTCAGCCGTGTCTGAGAAAATGGACAAAAGAGTTAAATCGAACCTGGGTTTCTTATGCGAGTGGTACAATGAAAGCTGTCATTCTGGCCGCTGGAGAGGGAAGCAGGCTTTGGCCGTTCACATATTCGAAGCCGAAGGTCATGATCCCTGTGGCGAACAGGCCGATCCTGGAGTACGTCGTGAGATCCCTGGTCGCCAATGGAATAAACGACATCATCATGGTCGTGGGATACAAGAAAGAGAGGATAATGACCCACTTCGAGGACGGACGCGACTACGGGGCCCGCATCGACTATGCGGTTCAGAAGAAGCAACTGGGAACTGCCCATGCTCTGCTGGCCGCCAGCAAGATGGTGAAGGGCGACTTCGTGGTCCTTCCGGGGGATAACGTGATCGATTCCAACGTCGTCAAGGACCTTCTCTCGGCGGACGAGTCTCCGTGCGCGCTCATCACGGAAAGCGAGATACCCTCGAAGTACGGCGTTGTCCAGATACGCTCAGGGAAGATCGCGGACATCATGGAGAAGCCGGAGGAGATGGTTGGCAATCTCATAAGCACGGGCATCTATCGCATGTCCAGTGATGCGTTCACGAGGATCAGATCGCACTCCAGGAAGGGCGTTCACGACCTCACATCCGTGGTCAGAGACCTGTCAAGCAGTGACGACGTCCTCGCGGTACACACGAGCGGGAAATGGATAGATGCCGTGTACCCGTGGGATATACTGAGAGTCAATGAGACCGTCCTGAGGGACATCGGGGAAGAGAAGTCCGGCAAGGTCGAGAAGAACGTCACGATCAAGGGACCAGTCCTCATCGGCGAGGAGTCCCTGCTCAGGTCGGGGAGCTACATACAGGGTCCAGTCGTGATCGGGAGGGGTTGCGAGATAGGCCCCGGAACGGTCATTTACCCCTCGACGAGCATCGGGGACAACGTCAGGGTCTCCGCGAACTCCGTAGTGGAGGAGAGCGTCATCATGTCCGATGCCACGATCGGGCCAGGTTCCCACATCTCGCACTGCGTCATAGGCGAGGGGGCCTTCCTGAGGTCACGGTTCTCCTCGAGCTCGTCGACGGCGACGATGGATGTCGAGGGCGACTTCCACAAGGTCCGCGACATCGGGTCATTCCTCGGGGAGGACGTCTTCTGCGAGGACGGCGTGGTCGCCTCCCCCGGGGCGATCGTGGGAGCGAAGTCCAGAGTCAGCGCGATGAGGGTCCTCAGAGGGACCATTCCAGACAAGAGCCTCGTGGTGTAGAGATGTGCGGTATAGTTGGCTACACAGGGTCTAGAAAGGCCGCCCCTTTGCTCTTGGATTCTCTCAAGAGGCTGGAGTACAGGGGATACGACTCTGCCGGCGTGGCCATCGTGGACAAGAAGCTGAGGATACACAAGGACAAGGGCGAGATAGACGACCTCAGGGGATCGATGCCCAACATCTCCGGTGCCTGCGGCATCGCGCACACGAGGTGGGCGACCCACGGCAAGCCGACCAAGGTCAACGCGCATCCGTTCGCCGACTGCAAGGGCGAGATCGCCATCATCCACAACGGCATCATCGAGAACTACCTCGAGCTGAAGGAGTCCCTCATCAAGAAGGGGCACAAGTTCACGTCCGAGACCGATACGGAGACGTTCGTCCACCTGCTGGAGGAGAACTACGCCGGGGACCTGGAATCCACCTTCAGGAAGGTCATTCCCATGCTGAAGGGTTCCTTTGCCTTCGCGGCGGTCCATTCAAAGGAGAAGGGCAAGATTGTGGTTGCCAGGAAGGAGAGCCCGCTCGTCCTGGGGATCGGAGAGGGCGAGAACTTCGCGGCGTCCGACATATCCGCTCTCCTCAAGGAGACGGACAGGGTGATAGCGTTGCACGACAACGAGATGGCCGTCCTGACCCCCGAGTCCATCGAGATCACGACCTTCGAAGGAAAGGAAGTCACGCGTCGTCCCGAAAGGATCAAGTGGACCGTTGAGGACGCCGAGCGTGGCGGGTACGAACATTTCATGCTCAAGGAGATATTCGAGCAGCCTCAGGCCGTCCACAACACCCTTCTGGGGAGGGTGGCCGACTTCGACGTCAACCGCTTCGGCCGGGATGCGTTCCCCTCGATAAAGATCGTGGCCTGCGGGACCTCCTACCACGCCGCATTGGCGGGCAAGTACATACTCGAGGACATAGCGAAGGTCCCGACGGAGGCACAGCTCGCTTCGGAGTACAGATACTCCACGGCGGCCTTTGGCAGACCCCTCGTTCTGCTGATCAGTCAAAGCGGTGAGACCACCGACACCCTCGGCGCGGCGAGAGAGGCCAGAAGGCGCGGACGGAGGAGCCTGGCGATCACGAACTACGTGGGCAGCTCGATCACCAGAGAGGCCGACGACGTCATCTACACGCGTGCGGGGCTGGAGATCGGAGTGGCCGCCTCGAAGACGTTCTTGACGCAGCTGGTCTCCCTCTACCTGCTTTCCATTCAGCTCGGGCTCGCGAGAAGAACGCTGAGCTTCGATGAGTCCAGGAAGATGAAGGAAGAGCTTCGCCTGATGCCCCGGGCGGTCCAGGGCGTGCTCGACGAGCACAAGGCGATTCAGAAGATCGCCAAGAAGTACCACAAGGCCAGGGACATGTTCTTTCTGGGCAGGAACGTGAACTACCCGATAGCTCTCGAGGGGGCTCTCAAGATGAAGGAGATCTCCTACATCCACGCGGAGGGCTATCCTGCCGGTGAGCTGAAGCACGGCCCCCTCGCGTTGGTGGGGAAAGAGACGCCGATAGTCGCCGTTGCCATCAAGGACCACACGTACGAGAAGATGCTCAGCAACATCAAGGAGGTCAGTGCGAGGAGCTCGCCGGTGGTCGCGATAGCCTCAGAGGGGGATAGGGACATAGAGAAGTATGTCGACGACGTCCTCTACGTTCCAGACGTCCCCGCTATTTTCACGCCGATACCGGTGACCGTCGTCCTGCAGCTCCTTGCGTACTACGCTGCCAAGGAGAGGGGATGCTCGATAGACAAACCCAGGCATCTCGCGAAGAGCGTTACCGTGGAGTAGTCTCCCTGTTCCAGGAGACCAGGATTATCGCAACCAGCACAAGTAGTCCACCTGTGAGCAGAGATGTCGTGATTTGCTCTTCCAGGAACAGTATCGACAGAATTATGGCGAACAGGACCTCGGCTGTGAGGAGGATGGAGGATGTCGTCGCCCCGACCCTTCTGAGCCCGACGAGGTAGACGAAGAGTGCGAATGCTGTGCAAACGACGCCCAGGTAAAGGATGCCCGCCCAGCCCTCGAGGGCTATTCCCGTGGATGGATAGAACACCACGAGCGGAGAGAGAATGAGGGCGGTCTCGGCGACGACAGCCATCGAAACGTCCGCGATCCCGTGCGTGTCGAGGAGTCTCTTCATGAGGACTATGAACACGGCCCATGAGAAGCCCGAGGCAATCAAGATGCCTTGACCCAGCAGTTCCTCCGAAGCGAAGAAGGACAGGTCGCCCTTGGATGTGAGTATCAGGATCCCGCCGACGCCGAGAGCAAGCGCCAAGGCCTTCCAGACCGTGATCTTCTCACCGAGCAAGTAAGCGGCGAGAATGGCGACGAATATCACGTTGACGTTGATGAGGAGGGCGGACTCGGAAGCCAGCGCGTACTGCATCCCCACGTGCTGGAGGCCGTATCCCAGGGCATTGAGACCCGCGAGAATCCAGATGGTCTTCTCCTTGAAGATGGCCGTTCGCGAGAACGCCATGACGAAGACGAGCCCGATCGCGCCCGCGATGAGCATCCTCATGGCAGTCAAGAAGTAGGGGTTCACGTAGTCCAGCGTCACCTTGATGAGAGGGAATGACGACCCCCACATCAGGGCGGAGGCCACAATGAGCAGATGAAAGCCCCGTTTAGACTCCATTTCCCCTGCAAAGGTCTGTTTCCGCTATTACCTTTTTCGTGAAAACCTTTAAGTCAGTTCGACTCAATCGGCGCGCAATGATTCCGCGGCCCAAAGGCACGAGGGACTTCTCCGTCGAGACAATGGATAGACGCAACTATGTCGAACACCTGTTCAGGGATGTCTGCAGGCAGTACGGGTTCGGGGAGATACGCACGCCGACGTTCGAGCGCACCGAGCTGTTCACCGCGCGTTCCGGGCCAGAGGTCGTCAAGGACATGTACGCCTTCAAGGACAAGGCGGGGAGAGAGATCGCCCTGAGACCGGAAGTTACGGCCTCGGTGTTCCGGTACTTCGTGAGCGAGATGCGGAACGCCCCCAAGCCGCTGAAATGGTACTACATGGCGAACTGCTTCCGGTACGAGGAGCCGCAGAAGGGGCGGTACAGGGAGTTCTATCATTTCGGGGCTGAGCTGATAGGCTCGAAGCCCCTGTACGGGGACGCCGAGATAGTCTCTCTCGCCGTCAAGTGCCTGTCCTCAACGGGAATGAAGCGCTTGGACGTGCGCGTCGGGAACATAGGAGTCCTCAGAGGGGTGCTCGACATCCCCCGCGAGGAACAGACCAGGTGTCTTCAGCTCCTGGACAAGAGGGACCTTGAAGGTCTGCGGGCGACGCTGGATTCGCTGGGAAAGGCGGACCTGTACGAGCCCTGCGAGAAGTTGATAGGCCTCCGAGGCGGGGATGAGATACTCGCTGAGGCCGAGGGACTGGTGTCATCCGAGGAGGTCAAGGACCAGATCGAGTACCTTCGCGTTCTTGCCCAGAGGCTGAGGAAATACGGGATTGAGGACTTCGATCTGGATTTGAGCGTGATAAGGGGTCTAGACTACTACACGGGGATGGTCTTCGAGATCGACTCGCCCGACCTCGGTGCTGAGAAGCAGATCTGTGGCGGGGGGTCCTATTCGTTTGGTGATGCGATCGGAGGTGGAGAGATCTTCGCCACGGGTTTCGCTATCGGGTTCGACAGGGTTCTCTTGGTGCTCGAGGAGCAGGGAATCCAGCTTCCCTTGCCGAAGCTCGACGTCTTCGTCGTGCCCATCGGGGAAACGATGCGGGACAACGCGTTGGCGATTCTGCAGGAACTCCGAGAGGGAGGCCTAGCCTGTGACATGGACCTCAACGAGAGAGGCCCCTCCAAGAACCTCGACTACGCCAATGTCATGAAAGCCAGGATCGCCATCCTCGTGGGAGAGGACGAGTGGTCCAGAGGCTCAGTATCGCTGCGGGACATGCAGTCCGGGGATCAGAAGGAGGTCAAGACGGAGAAGCTGGCGGAGGAGATCTCCACCACGCTCCGGGATTAGCGCCCCGAACGGAATTTGAATCCGTGTCCCGAGCTCGACAGGCTCGGATGATAGGCCGCTACACCATCGGGGCTTCCCTATGAGATTCACTTTCCGAATATTAAGGTTTGTCCGCAGCCATCCTGGTGGCGGCAGTCACTTCGGTATCTTCTTGTAGTCTTCCAAGAACTTCCTTATCCCGACGTCAGTCAGGGAATGCCTCGCCATCTTCTTGAGCACGTCGAACGGAACGGTGGCTATGTGGGCTCCCGCCAGGGCGGATTCGAGGACGTGGATTGGATGCCTGACGCTCGCAACGATCACCTGCGTGTCGAAGTCGTAGGTCTCGAGTATCGTTACGGTCTCCCTTATCACTTCCATGCCGACCTGTCCCTGATCGTCGAGCCTTCCGATGAACGGGCTCACAAAAGTGGCTCCCGCCTTCGCGGCGAGCAGGACCTGGTTCGAGGAGAAGACCAGAGTGACGTTCGTCTTGATATCCTCATCCTTCAGCGTCCTTGTGGCCTTCAAGCCCTCGGGCGTCATGGGGATTTTTATCACAACGTTCTTATGGATCTTGGAGAGCTCCCTGGCTTCTTTGACCATGCCCTCCGCGTCCTCGCTCACGACCTCAGCGCTGATGGGTCCGTCGACGATCTCGCAGATCTCTCTGACGACCTCCTCGAAGTTCCGACCCTCTCTCGCGATGAGCGTGGGATTGGTAGTGACACCATCCACGACTCCCCAGCTGTTCGCCTCCCTGATGTGCTCAACATTCGCGGTGTCCAAGAATATCTTCATAGGGCTCCACCCTTCCTTCTCATGACGTCGTGCGTCGCCTCGATTATGTTCTCAGCGGTCAACCCGTACTTCTCCATCAGCTCGTCCGAGTCCCCGGACTCACCGAACACGTCGGGTATCCCGACGCGCTTCATGGGGACATGCGCGTTCTCGGCCAGGTCCATCGCGACGGCGGCTCCCATTCCCACGGTGACGCTGTGCTCCTCCGCCGTGACGACGGCTCCAGTGTCCCTCGCCGCCTTGATCAGAGCCTCCCTGTCGAGCGGCTTGATCGTGCTCATGTTCAGGACCCTGGCATCGATCCCCTCCTTCGTCAGCTCGTCGGCCGCGACCAGGCACCTTGACACCATCACGCCCGTTCCGATGAGCGTGACATCGTCGCCGTCCCGGAGCACGGTTGCCTTGCCGAGCTTGAAGTCGTCCTGAATGGACGCGATCGTGGGGACGTCCGCGCGTCCCATTCGGAGGTAGACCGGGCCAATATAGTCCGCGACCGCCCTTATCGCCAGATACGTCTCGGGTGCGTCAGCGGGCACGACCACGGTCATGTTCGGGAGAGCTCGCATGAGGGCGATGTCCTCCACGATCTGGTGCGTGGCTCCGTCGCCGCCGACCGTTATTCCCGCGTGGGTCGCGACTATCTTCACGTTCATCTCTGGATACGCTATCGACTGCCTGATCTGGTCGTACACCCTCCCCGTCCCGAAGGCCGCGAAGGTGCTCGCGAAGACGGTCTTCCCCGAGGCCGCAAAACCCGCGGCGATGCTCATCATATTCTGCTCTGCGATCCCGACGTTGAAGTGTCTCTCCGGGAACTCCTTTGCGAACACGGAGGTCTTGACCGACGTGGAGAGGTCGGCGCTCAGAACGACTATGTCCTTTCTCTCCCTTCCGAGCTCAAGAAGGGCCTTCGCCCAGAAGTCCCTCTGGCTCTCCTTCTTCCAGGCCCCGTAGTTCATGGTTCGCCCCCGAGCTCGGTCATCGCCTGCTCGTACTCCTCCTCGTTGGGTGCCTTTCCATGGAACGCGACCGCTCCCTCCATGAAGCTGACGCCCTTTCCCTTGAGCGTCCTTGCTATGATTACAGTGGGTTTGCCTTTGACGCTCTCAGCCTTGTCGAAGGCTTTCAGGATCTCCGCGAAGTTGTGCCCGTCGATCTCGAGGACCTTCCACCCGAAGGCCTTCCACTTGTCCGCAAGTGGTTCGAGGGACATTATGTGCTTCGTGGGGCCGTCAAGCTGCATCAGGTTCCTGTCCACTATGGCACAGAGATTGTCAAGCTTGTAGAAGGACGCCGACATGGCCGCTTCCCATGTCTGACCGCAATCGTTCTCGCCGTCCCCGACCATCACATAGATGCGGTAGCTCCGTCTGTCGAGCTTGGCCGCAAGGGCCATTCCTATCCCGTTGGAGAGGCCTTGGCCTTCCGATCCCGTGGAAGCCTCGACGCCAGGGGTCTTCCTCATGTCCGGATGCCCCTGAAGCCTGCTCCCGGTCTTCCTCAATGTGTCCAGTTCCTCGATGGGGAAGAAGCCCCTCTCCGCAAGAGCCGCATACCAGGCAGGACACGCATGACCCTTGCTCAGGACGAACCTGTCCCTGTCCACCCAAGACGGGTCCTTGGGATCCACGTTCAGCACGTGGAAGTACAGGGCGGCGATCACATCTGTGGCGGAGAGCGAACCTCCAGGATGTCCCGACCCTGCCTGATAGATCATCCGTACGAGGCGTCGGCGGATCTTGAGAGCTTCATGCTCCAGTTTACCTATCAGTTCTCGACTGTGCTTGGGCATAACAGGACCTCCCCACCTAGTCGAGTGGGTAATAAGCTCAAGCGTAATAAGATTTCGCGTCAAGGGAAATCCGCATTCTCGAGACCGCGACCTCAAAAGCCTTTAATAACCTCTGGGTATTCAGCGGAACGTGGTCAAGATAGCACCTTCCATTCTGTCCGCGGATTTCTGCAAGCTCGGGGAGGAAGTCATCGCTGCCGAGAAAGGCGGAGCCGACATGATACACATAGATGTCATGGACGGTGTCTTCGTGCCGAACCTCACAATAGGACCTCCCGTGGTCAAGCGAATAAGGAAATGCACGACCCTCGAGTTCGACTGCCATCTGATGGTTCAGAGACCGCAGACGCTCATTCAGGATTTCATTGCCGCCGGTTCCGACCTCATCACGATCCATGTGGAATCCGACAAGGACACGGATGCGGTCCTGGACGAGATCCGGGCGGGAGGGAACAAAGCGGGGCTGTCTCTCAACCCCGGAACCCCACTCTCCGAGGCGGGACCCTATCTCGAGAAACTGGACCTTCTCCTCGTGATGACGGTTCATCCCGGGTTCAGCGGGCAGAAGTTCATGCCCGAGGTCGTGCAGAAGATCATAGATGCGCGCGGGAAGATCGAGGAGCTGGGAACCGGAATCGACCTGCAGGTCGACGGCGGGATTGACCCCACGACCGCGCGGTTCGTCGTCGAGGCAGGCGCAAACGTCCTGGTGGCGGGTTCAGCGATCTACGGCGGGAACGTGGCCGAGAGGATCGCGGCGCTGCGGAAGGCGGCGGAATCAGAAAGTTATTAAGGTCTAGCGGTAATTGAAGGAGGATTAGATGGAACCATTCAGGGCCAAGTTCATACTTCTCTTCGTCTCCGTGATACTCCCGTTGCTCCTAATCCTGCTCGGAGCGGTCTTCGATTTCGGCGGGATCCTCCTGGTCATGGGGGCACTGGTGTGGATGGGTTCGTCTCTGATCATCTTCCTTCCGTTCTTGGAAGAAGAGGAGCATTCTCGTTAGTCATCACAGGTCCAAGCTCATGACCTGAGGACGTGGTCGCATGAAATCGACTAGGCCTTCGCCTTCAGCGCCTTCTTCGTCTTGCTGATGTCCTTCTTGGTCACCTGAGAGACGATCTCGTCCATCTCTTTCATCTTCGACGCGAACCTGTCGGCCTCCGCGGCAGATATCCATTCCAGCTGGAGCCTGTCCGGGTCTATGCCCTTCCTCTCCAGCTTCTTCTTCCACCGCTTCACTCTCTTGACGGTCTGCTGGTTCGCGCTGATGTAGTGGCAGTCCTGAAGATGACATCCGGAGACCAGCACGGCGGCAGCGCCCTTCTCGAACGCCCGCATGACGAACTTCTCCGCGACGCGGCCCGAGCACATCGTTCGGATCACCCGCGAGGAGGTCGGGTACTGTATTCTGGACACTCCCGCCAGGTCCGCTCCGGCGTAGGAGCACCAGTTGCAGGCGAAGACCAGGACCTTGTCCTGCGGGTCCCGCTCGAGCGCGTGGTCGACCTGCGCCATGATCTGGTCGTCGGTGAAGTGCCTCATCGTAATGGCTCCGGTCGGGCATTCTGCCCCGCAGGTTCCGCACCCCGTGCAGGCCGCCTCAACCACGGTAGCGAGCTTCGCCTCCTTGTCTGCGGTGATCGCGCCGTAGGGACAGACCTTCTCGCAAGCCCCGCAGCCCGTGCACAGCTCGGCGTCTACTATGGGCGTCAGGGCCTCGACAGTGACCTCTCCACGTATCATGAGCCTGTTGGCCCTTGCCGCTGCCGCCGAGGCCTGGGTGACGCTCTCCTTGATGTCCTTGGGTGCCTCCGCGGTTCCCGCGAGGAAGACGCCTCCGGTCGACGTGTCGATGGGCTTGAGCTTGGGATGCGCTTCTAGGAAGAACCCGTTCGAGTCAGTCGAGATATTGAGCAGCCTCTGGACGTCCTCCTTGTCATCCTGCGGTTCGAGGCCTATTGAGAGGATGACCACCCCGAAGTCGGACTCGTAGATCTCCTGGAGCGTTGTGTTCTCCCCTCTCACCCTCAGTGTGCCATCCGGATTCTTCTTGATGTCGAAGGGCAGACCGCGAATGAAGCGGACGCCCTCCTGTCTGGCCCGCTTGTATAGGTCCTCGAACCCTTTTCCAAAGGCTCTGATGTCCATGTAAAACACGGTTATCTCGATCTCGGGCCAGTGTTCCTTGATGAGAAGGGCGTCCTTTAT
>JAGMAI010000011.1 GCA_023130895.1 Thermoplasmata archaeon | reverse complement strand
TTCCTGATGGACGAGGTCGTCTCGAAATGGGGCATAGGAAGCGGCGTCAGCCTGTTCATTGCTGGCGGAGTCTCTCAGCAGATCTTCGTCGGCACGTTCAACTGGATACCCGCTGAGGCTGGGGGGGTGCCCCCGGGGACCATACCGAAGACGATGTGGTACCTCAACAACATGAGCGTTTCTGGTGTTTCCCAGGGAGGTCTTGAGCAGATTCTCCTCCAGGATCCGAATCCTGTGATTGCCTTGGTGGGAACCATGGTTATCTTCCTCATCGTGGCCTATGCGGAGTCCATGAGAATCGAGCTTCCCTTGGCGCACGGCGCTGCCCGAGGTGCCAGGGGGAGGTATCCGATACGTCTCATCTATGCATCCAACATACCGGTCATACTGATGGCGGCCGTGCTGGCAAACGTGAGCATGTTCTCCCTCCTCTTCTGGAACAACCCGGACTGGCCCATTGTTGGACAGAACTGGATGATTGGTTCATACCCAACGTCGGCAGCGGACGCGGAGGCTTTAGGTATCTCGCGTACGACGCCCATGACGGGAGTGGCCTACTACCTCTCGACCGTGATGGGTGTGGGTGATTGGCTCCTCCCGCTTTTAGGTCCAGACAGTTATGAACACCTCCTGAGAGGCCACTCGTATGTGCAGGTGATGGCTCACCTTCTGATCTACGTGGGGGTGATGGTCGTAGGCTCGATAATCTTTGCCAAGTTCTGGATCGAGACTACAAACATGGGACCGGAAGCGGTTGCCAAGCAGATTGAGGGCAGCGGGATGCAGATTCCAGGGTTCAGGCGGGACCCGCGGGTTCTCAGGAGAGTGCTGGAAAGGTATATCCCCGTGGTGACGGTCATTAGCGGAGCGGCTGTCGGCTCCTTGGCCGCGGGTGCGGACTTGTTGGGGACTGTCGGAAATGCCAGCGGAACGGGGGTCCTGCTAGCTGTGGGCATATTGATCCAGTTCTACGAGGCGATGGGCAGAGAACAGATGATGGAGATGCACCCGGTTCTGAGAGGGTTCTTTGGCTCGGAATGATCTCATCTGAGCAAAGCGAGGAGCAAGGCCTTCTGCGCGTGGAGGCGGTTCTCGGCCTGGTCGAACACGATTGACTGGGGGCCGTCAATCACTTCACCGGTGATTTCCTGTCCCCGGTGCGCGGGAAGGCAGTGCATTATTAGGCAGTCGGGGGAGGCCAGCGCGACAAGACCCGAGTTCACTTGGTATTCACTGAAGGCTTCGAGCCTCTTCTCGACATCTCTGTCTCCCATGGAGACCCATACATCCGTATAGATCACGTTGGCCTCGTGGACGGCTTCTCTCGGGTCCCTCAAGATGTCGCACCTGGACCCCGCTCGCGAGGCCAGCCTCCGAGCGTCTTCGACGATGCCCTGATCTGGCTCGTGCCCCTCAGGACAGGCAGCCGAGATGTCGATGCCGGTGATCGAGCATGCGAGCAGAAGGGAGTTGCAGACGTTGTTCCCGTCACCGACGTAGGCCAGCTTCAATCCCCTAGGCGTCCTCCTCTCGGCAATCGTCGCGACATCCGCTAGGGCCTGACAAGGGTGTTCAAGATCATCGAGTGCGTTGATCACCGGGATGGAGGAGTTCCTCGCCAGATCAAGCACCATCTCGTGGTCGAAGGCCCTGTAGGCGATGCAGTCAACGTACCTGCTCAGTGTTCTCGCCGTGTCGGAAATCGTCTCGCCCCTTCCGAGCTGGGTGTCCTGCGGATTGAGGAACAGCGACCTCCCGCCAAGCTGGTTCATCGCGACCTCAAAAGAGACGCGGGTCCTGGTGCTGCTCTTCTCGAATATCATTGCCAGTGTCCTGCCCTTAAGAGGCTCGTCATTCTCACCTGATCGATCTCGCTTCTTCAGGTCAAGCGCCGACTGGACCAGTTCCGCGAATTCATCTCTCGCATCGAGCACCGAAAGGTAATCCTTCTGCATCATCGTGTCCTAGATATCGCAGGCTAACAATAACCTTTCGACATGATGGGAAGTATCAGCATTGATAACAAAACACAAATCCTTATATGAGTTCAAGTGTTCGGAAAGAACCTGAGGAATAAGCGTTGGGGGAATCCCTTTGAAAAAGAAGATGAAGATGAAGATATGCATGGTCGGTGAAGGTGCAGTGGGAAAGACCAGTCTGATTCGAAGGTTCGTTCTCGATGAGTTCGACGACAAGTATCTCCAGACCCTGGGAACCAAGGTATCCAAGAAGGAAATCGCTGTGGATGTCAAGGAAAAGGATGTGGAGCTTCAGATCGACATGACCATATGGGACATAATGGGTCAGAAGGGATTCCGAGAGCTTCTGAAGGAGGCCTATTTCTACGGAGCCAAAGGCGTAATCGCGGTCTGCGATATGACACGCAAGGACACGCTTTCCGAGCTGGACGATTGGATTGAGGGGGTCTATAGCGTGACCGGGAAGGTTCCCATAGAGTTCCTCGCGAACAAGATTGACCTGAAGGATGACAGAGCGCTCGCCGAGAATGATCTGGAGCAAGCGAGCCAGGCGTACGACTCGAGATTCTACTACACGAGCGCCAAGACTGGAGAGAACGTGGAGTTGGCGTTCAAGGAGCTGGCGGAGAAGATCGCTCGCCAGAAAATGGGAGAGCTCGAGGACTAATATCAACGCTGATAATCTCGCAGAAACCTATATCTGAGAACTTCCGTCTTCTTCCAACTACATCCATAGGGGATGGTGACAGATGTTCGGAAGCAGCGACACCATGAAAGTGAAGATATGCTTGGTTGGTGAGGGTGCGGTCGGCAAGACCAGCCTCATCAGGAAGTATGTGCTCGACGAGTTTGATGACAGGTACATATCCACTCTGGGAGCGAAGATAACGAAGAAGGAGCTGATTGTTGAATCCTCAGACAATGGCAGCGAGATCCGAATCGACATGACGATTTGGGACATCATGGGAGAGAAGGGCTTCCGCGAGCTGCTCAAAGAGGCGTATTTCCACGGTGCACAGGGGGTTCTCGCGGTCTGCGATGTAACAAGGAAGAACACGCTCCCCGACCTGGAGAGTTGGATAAGCGCAATCGAGACTGTCACCGGGAAGGTACCCATCCAGTTCCTGGCCAACAAGGCAGATCTGAAGGACCAGCTAACTTTCACTGAGAGTGAACTGCGAGAAATGAGCGCCAAGCACAAGTCTCCCTACATTTTCACGAGCGCTAAGACGGGCGAGAATGTGGACAAAGCCTTCTTCGCAATCGCCGACGCGATCGCAAAGAGAAGGGTCGCCTAGTCTGAGAATACGGATTGATAATCAGTGCTGATAGCCGTACGACAAGTGCTATTTATCGTGCGGATTATTCATAGGGGCGATGGAGGCATCGTGATGAGTGACGTAAGAAACATCAAGATGAAGGTTTGTCTCATTGGAGAGTACGCCGTTGGTAAGACGAGTCTGATACAGAGATACGTCTACAACACTTTCAGTGACAGGTACATACAGACGATTGGTGCGAAAATCACAAAGAAGGCCCTTCTGCTCCAGTATCCTGAGCGGAAAACGAATCTTGATGTCGACCTAACGATCTGGGACATCATGGGAGAGAAGGGGTTCCGAGAGCTGCTCAAAGAGGCGTACTTCTACGGTGCCCAGGGAATGTTGGCTGTTTGCGACATGACCAGGGAAGACAGCTACTACGAACTCCCCACGTGGATCAGCGCTGTAGAAAAAGTGGCAGGATCCGTTCCTGTGGTCTTCTTGGGAAACAAGATAGATCTCGCGGAGTCCAAGACCGTAGAGGAAGATGACATGAAGATGATGGGGGAATCCTACGACTCATCATACCTTCTGACAAGTGCGAAAACAGGAAGGAACGTGGAGACCGCGTTCATGAGAATTGCAGACAGAATCGCGGGAAAGGATGTCCTTGCGTAGGATTCATTCTCAATCTCGATAATTGCGGGGTAGGGTTCTTAATGGCGTCTTCAGATGTGTTTCCTGTGATGTCTCTGGAATCGAACGACCTCGAGATAATGAAGACAAAGATCTGCCTTGTCGGAGAGGCGGCAGTGGGCAAGACCAGCCTGATTCGGAGGTATGTCCTTGACATGTTCGAGGATCTCTATATAGCTACGCTGGGAGCCAAGGTAACGAAGAAAGGCTTGCTGCTCCCGAAGCTCGATGGCGGCAACGACGTTAAGGTCAACCTGATGATCTGGGACATCATGGGAGAGAAGGGGTTCCGAGAACTCCTCAAGGAAGCTTACTTCCATGGAGCCCAGGGTATACTGGCAGTCTGCGATGTCACCCGAAAGGACACGCTCCTGGAACTGAAGAACTGGATCGACTCGGTCACCAAGGTCACCGGCGAAGTCCCCGTAAGGTTCGTTGCCAACAAAATCGACTTGAAGGATGAGGCGCAGTTCGGAGAGGATGATGTGAGGGAGATGAGCGAGGAAATAGGTTCATCTTACCTCATGACCAGTGCAAGGACGGGAGACGGGGTGGAGCAAGTCTTTGAGGAGATCGCGAGACTCATCGTGAAGAACATTGGGAGATAGTCCTCCAGGGTCTCTTTTCTTCCTTCTGTGGTTCGAGGAATCATCTTGCCAGAGTCCGCCGTTCATATACAAACATTTAAGAGGGTGCAGAATTTATATCAGAATTGCCTAGGTATGGGTGCATCCAGATTGGTGAATCGATGAGTGGGGAGCCTACGAACTCTTCGGATGATGAGGACTTGCCTCCGATAGATGAGTGGATGGTGGGTCAGGACATCGAGTCCACTGCGGAAATAGAGATACCTTCAAGCCTCGTGGAACAGGTGATAGGTCAGGACGAGTCCGTTGTGGTCATCAAGAAGGCCGCAGAGCAGAAAAGACATGTGATGCTCATAGGCGATCCAGGGACTGGAAAGTCGATGCTCGCCAACTCCATGGTGGAGCTGCTCTCAAAGGAAGAGCTCCAGGACATTCTCGTCTATCACAACCCTGACGACCCGAATGAGCCTAGGATAAGGGTAGTGCCCGCTGGCAAGGGAAAGGAAATAGTGGGTGCCCAGAAAGCAGAGGCCGTGCAGAGAAGGGAGCAAAAAGCCTCTCTAATGATGACCATCATGTTCATAATTGTTGGGCTCGCCGTAATGCTCTCCATAAGGTACGATTCTGCCACTGGAGCTATCTCCATCGACCCCACGCCCCTGATGATAGGCATCTTGATAGCATTCCTAATTTTCATGTTCTCAAGATATACTGGACGCAAGCAGGAGGCCTTTATGATACCCAAACTGCTGGTGTCCCACGATCCTGATGACCTTCCGCCTTTCATCGATGCCACAGGATCTCATGCCGGCGCTCTTCTTGGAGATGTGAAGCACGATCCCTTCCAGTCAGGCGGTCTGGAGACACCGTCTCACGACAGAGTGGACGCGGGTGCAATCCACCGCGCCCACAAGGGCGTTCTCTTCCTCGATGAGATCAACATGCTGAGGTTGGAGAGCCAGCAGAGCCTGCTAACCGCCTTGCAGGAGAAGAAGTTCAGCATAGTCGGTCAGAGCGAGAGAAGCTCCGGAGCCATGGTGAAGACAGAAGCCGTTCCCTGCGATTTCGTACTCGTGGCGGCTGGGAATCTGGATGCGGTCTCTGGCATGCATCCCGCGCTGAGGTCCAGAATAAGAGGCTACGGCTACGAGGTCTACATGAAGAGCATCATGAGGGACACGCACAGCAACAGAGTGAAGCTCATCAGATTCGTAGCGCAAGAAGTGTCCAAAGACAAGAAGATCCCTCACTTCGATAAGGGTGCGGTCACAGAGATCCTCCGAGAGGCGAGAAGGCGGAGCGGGAGGAAGGGAAGGCTGACCTTGCGCTTGAGAGAGCTGGGTGGCCTCATCCGAGTCGCTGGGGACATCGCCACAGAGGACAAGGCTCCGCTCGTCACAGCCGATCATGTTTACAGAGGAAAGAAGATTGCCAGGTCGCTCGAGCAGCAGATCGCAGACAGGATAATAGAAGACAGGAAGATGTACGCCACATCCATGGTCGAGGGAGAGGCTGTCGGAGTTGTCAACGGTCTGGCGGTCCTGCACGGTGCAAGCGGCATGGTGGAATTCTCCGGCATCCTTCTTCCGATTGTGGCTGAGGTGACTCCAGCCCAGACGAAGGACGGCGGGAAGATAATTGCAACGGGGAAGCTGGGAGAGATAGCCAGAGAATCCGTCCAGAATGTGTCCGCCCTAATCAAGAAGTTCACGGGCCAGGACATAAGTAATCACGATATTCACGTTCAGTTCGTCGGAA
>JAGMAI010000109.1 GCA_023130895.1 Thermoplasmata archaeon | reverse complement strand
CTGCAGTAAGGATTTCCCCTGTCCTCGGTCCTCGATCCGACGCACTGGATGAACGCCACGTTCTTCGGCTGTTCTCCATCGCTGGGTCGAATGAGGTGACCCTCCGTGGGTCCTGATGCGTTGATGAGCCTCTCGAACTCCAGCGTCGTGAGGACATCGGGGTATCTCCCGTATCCATACTCCTCCAGATCTCTGGGATCGAAGGTTTTCATCCCAGTTGCGACTATGATCGTTCCGACCTCGATCTGGATCTCCTTCTCCGGGTCCATGTCGAAGTCTATGCATTCCCTCTCGCATGCTTCGATGCACTTGTTGCAGGCCCTGACATTGGCCTCGTTGAGGCAGAGGTCCATATCGACGATGAAGCTCGACGGAATGGCCTGCGGGAATGGTATGTAGATTGCCTTTCTCGTCGTCAGGCCCAGATCGAACTCATTCGGTGTTGTGACCGGACAGACGTCGGTGCAGTCGTCGCACACCGTGCACTCGTCCGTGACGTATCTGGTCTTCTGCGAGATCAGGACGCTGAAGTTCCCGATGTAGCCGTCGATATGTTTCACGGTCGCGTTGGTCAGCACCTCCACGTTCGGGTGCCGGCCGACCTCTGACATCTTGGGTGCCAGAATGCAGATCGAGCAGTCCATCGTGGGGAACGTCTTGTCTATCTGCGCCATCCTTCCGCCGATGCTGGCCTCCTTCTCCACGAGGTAGACCTTGTATCCGCAGTCCCCGAGGTCCAGGGCTGCCTGAATGCCGGCAACTCCGCCGCCGATTACCATCGCGGACTTCTTCACGGGGACCTTCTTCTCTATCTGGGGTCTCAGGAGTCGAGCCTTCGCGACGGCCATCGCAACGAGGTCCTTCGCCTTGTCCGTCGCACCCTCTTTCTCGTGAAGATGGACCCAGCTGCAGTGCTCCCTGATGTTCGCCATCTCGAGGAGGTACTTGTTCAGTCCCGCCTCTTCGCACGCGTTCCTGAACGTCTCCTCGTGCAGTTTGGGAGAGCATGATGCAACGACCACCCTGTTGAGCCTGTGCTCCTTTATATCGTCCCTGATCTGCTGCTGTCCTGGCTCTGAGCACGTGTACATCTGGTGCTCGGTATAGACCACGTCGTCCAGGGTCTTCGCGTGCTCGGCGACTTCCTCGCAGTCAACGGTCGCTCCGATGTTGAGCCCGCAGTGGCACACGTACACGCCAATCCTGATCTCTTCCTCTTCATCCATCCTGTCACGGCTCCAGTGATTCAGCTAACATCACGAATAGGTCCTTCACGTCTGTGTCGAGCTTGCTCTGCCCATCCATCGCACATCTGTAATGGATGAGGCACTTGGGGCAAGCGGTGATCATCATGTCGGCGATCGTCGAGGCCTCCTCCAGGCGCTCCACCTGTATTCTCTTGGATTCCTGGTCGCAGTTCATCCAGCAGGAGGTCCCGCAGCACACCGATTTCTTCCTGTTGTCCTCCATCTCGACGAGTTCCAGGCCGGGAACGGCGAGCAGGAGGTCTCTCGGGGGCTCGTAGATGCCCTGGAACCTTCCCAGTCTGCACGAGTCCTGGAACGTCACCTTCTTGCCGTTCTCCTTGAATTCGAGGTCATCGATCCTGTCGCCCAGGAACTGAGCGAGATGGTGCAGCTCGATGTCCTCTCTCAGGTCCTTGTAGTTCTCCTTGAAGGTGTCATAGCACTCCGGACACGTGAAGATGATCTTCTTCACCTTCGCCTTGTTGATCCTCTCGGTGTTGATTCTTGCCAGGTCCTCGAAGGTCTCGGTCTCCCCTGTCCAGAGCATGTCGTGCCCGCAGCACACCTCGTCCTTGAGGAGACGTGGCTTGATTCCAATGCTGTTAAGAAGCTTGATGGCGCTCTTCGTGGTCTCGGTATGGCTCCCGTGCTCAGCGAGAACGGCATCGTAGTACGGCGCACAGCCGACGAACAGGAGGACATTGCTCCTCGGACTCGTCTCCAGCGAGTCATCCAGCCATTCCAGCCTCTTCTGCTTCAGCTGACCTCCTGCCATCAGTCTCATCATCGAGTGGAGGATCCCCGCGTGGGAGCACTCGCCGTACGAACCGTCCTTCACGAGCTCGCCCCGGACCTCCCTCACGAAGGCGGGAAATCTCACATCGGAGGGACAGTACGTGGAGCAGGCGTTGCACGTGAGGCATTCCCACATCTCGGCGGGACTGATTCCTTCCTCTCCGTGCGCGAGAATAGTCTCCACGATCCTTCGCGGGGAGTAGATGTGATCGTCGTGAGTGAGGGGACAGGCGAGAGTGCACTTCCCGCAGGAATAGCACATCTGGACGTTCGTGTCCCTCACCGCCTCATCGAGTTCCATCACGCGTCGCCTCCCGCCGGATTGGGCCCTTTGACTCTGATCTCCTTGATGAAGTCCTCGATGACCTCGGCGAATCTCAAGCCCTCCGACGCTGATATCCACTCCAGTCGTATGCGGTCCTCGCCGATGCCGATGATCCCCGCCACTGCCTTGGCGGTCTCGACCCTTTCCTCCGCTCTCTCGTTCCCCGATATGTAGTGGCACTCGCCCGGGTGACAGCCCGCGACGAGGATGCCGTCGACGCCAGTCTCGAAGGCCCGGAGTATGTGACCGGGGTCGACGCGACCCGAACACATCACCCGCACTATCTTGACATTGGGCGGGTACTGCAGTCTGGACGTTCCCGCCAGGTCGGCCCCGGAGTAAGCGCACCAGTTGCAGCAGAACGCGAGGATCTTCGGTTCGAACGGGGCCTTCATCTATTCCCACTCCAGACATTCTATGATCTTGTCAAGCTGCCCGCTCGTGAACCCGTGCACGTCCATCGCGCCCGTCGGGCAGGCCACGACGCACGCACCGCAACCCTTGCAGAGAACATCGTTTATCTTGGCGTACTTGACGCCCTCGGACTCCACGATATCGATCGCACCGAAGACGCAGACGTCAGCGCACCTGCCACACCATCTGCACTGCGATTCGTTCACGTAAGCGATCAGGGGCTCGACCTCTATCCTGTCCTTGGAGAACAGGCCCAGGACCTTCGCGGCAACGCCTCTGCTCTGGGCTATGCTTTCCTCCGAAGGCTTCGCGGAGTGCGCGAACCCGCAAAGGTAGACCCCGTCCGTCGAGAACTCGAGCGGTCTGAGCTTCATGTGGGCTTCCAGGAAGAACCCGTCCCCGCTCAGGGGGACCTTGAGCGTCTCGGAGAGTTTCTCGTTGTCCGGGTTCGGCCTTATCCCCGCGCTGAGAACGACGTATTCTGGCTCCAGGGAAACGTCCTCTCTCAAGGTTCTGTCCTTGACGACAACCCTCAGCTTCCCCTTCTTCTCCGTCACTTCTGGCGGGTTATCGTCGTTGTACCTGAGGAATACGACTCCCTTCCTGGACGCTTCTCGGTAGTACCTCTCCCTGAACCCGTACGTCCGTATGTCCTTGTACAGCACATACACAGGCGTCTCAGGATACCTCTCCTTCACCCACAGCGCGTTCTTGATGGAAGTGGAGCAGCATATGCGGCTGCAGTTGTGGTACTCCGGCACGCGAGAACCGACACACTGTATGATGACTATGCTCTCGGGCTTGAAGTCCTCGTGCAGCATCCTCTCCTCGAGCTCGAGCTGAGTCATGACGTGATCGTTCTTCCCGTACAGATACTCCGTGGGCTGGTACTCGACCGCACCTGTGGCGACTATCACGACGCCGTGGTCGAACTCATCCCCGTTCGCCAGCGTCGTGTGGAAGTTGCCTATGAACCCGTCGACGGACTCCACTTCCGTACCCATGTGAAGTGTGATGCTGTCAGAGTCCCCCACTTCCCGTATCATGCCCTTGAGGAGCTCCTGAGGGTCCTCGCCAGCGAGAGTGCGTGCAACTCGTCTCATATTCCCGCCAAGCTCCTTCGTCTTCTCCACGAGGTGTGCTCCTATCCCGTGCTCCGCCAGGGACAGTGCGGCGGTCATCCCGCTCAATCCGCCTCCGATGACGAGGGCGGTCTTGTTCACTGGAACGGACACCTTGTGCAGGGGTTCCAGCAGCCTCGCCTTCGCGACCGCGGCTGCAACGAGCCCTTTGGCCTTCGCCGTCGCCTTCTCGGGCTCTTTGGAGTGGACCCATGAGCAGTGTTCGCGTATGTTCGCCATCTCGAAGAGATAGGGATTCAGTCCCGCCTCCCTTATCGTCTCCTGGAAGAGCTTCTCGTACGAACGGGGCGAGCAGGATGCGACAACGATTCGATTGAGGTCGTGCTCCTTGATGGCCTCCTTGATCTTCTCCTGCGTCGTGACGGAGCAGGTGTACAGGTTGTCCTCGGCGTAAGCCACATTCGGAAGCGTTCTCACGTGCTCGACGACGGAGGGGACATCGACGACACCGCCGATGTTGATGCCGCAGTGGCAGACGAAGACCCCAGTCCTGGGCTCCTCTTCTTCCGCCAGAACCTCCTCTTCCGTCTCGTCATCGGCAACTTCGACCTCTTCGTACACGGGAGCGATCAACGACGCGGCAGATGATTGACAGACCGTGTCCGGAATGTCCTTTGGCTCCGAGATCGTCCCAACGACGTAGACGCCGGGTCTCGTCGTCTGGAAGGTCTCATTCGGAGGGGTCTTGTAGAATCCGTATTCGTTGAGCTCAACGCCGGTAATCTTGCTGAGCTCTTCCGCCCCTTCTGGGGGTTTCAGACCAACGGACAGCACAACAAGGTCGAACTCCTTCAGCTCGATCTCGTCGCCGTCGATGTACACGACGAGGACTCCGTCCCCGGGAAGGGCAGGTTCCAGTGCGGAGACTCTGTTCCCTCTCCAGATCCTTATGCCGTGCTCCTCCTCCGCCCTGATGCGGTAGTCCTCGAACTGCTTCCCGAACGCCCTGAAGTCGATCGAGAAGATCTGGATGTCTATGGAATCGGAGTGCTCCTTCGCAACGATAGCTTCCTTGAGCGCGTACATGCAGCACACGGAGGAGCAGTACTCTCCTCCGTAGACCGTGGACCGGGAGCCGACGCACTGTATGAACGCGATGTTCTCGGGCTCCTTCCCGTCGGATGGTCTCACGACCTTGCCCTGGGTCGGACCTGACGCGCTGAGGAGCCTCTCGAACTCGAGGCTCGTGATGACGTTGGGAAGCACGCCGTAGCCGTACTCGTGTATCTCGGAGGGATCGAACACGTCCGCTCCGGACGCGATTATGACGGAGGCGACTTCTATCCTCACTTCCTCCTCGCTCTGATCGAAATCGATGGCCTTGGCCTCGCAGAACTTCTCGCACGCCCTGCACTTGCCGGTCTTGAAGTATATGCAGTTGTCCTTGTCTATGACGTAAGTGGACGGAACGGACTGAGGATACGCTCGGTAGATGGCCTTCCTCTCGGAAATGGAAGCATCGAACTCGCTCGGAAGCTTGACTGGACACTTCTCCGCACATATTCCGCAGGCGACGCACTTCTCCTCGTCCACGTATCTCGGCTTCTTGCGTATCGTCGCCGTGAAGTTGCCCTTCTCTCCCTCCAGTGCGATCAGGTCCGCGTTCGTGATGAGCTCTATGTTCGGATGTCTCCCCG
>JAGMAI010000108.1 GCA_023130895.1 Thermoplasmata archaeon | reverse complement strand
GTGCATCCTCGTAATCCCGAGCCCCATTCCGCATTCCTGGACGAGAGAGGAGAACATCTCTAGGCTTCTCTCGGGTCTCGCCTCGCGGATAATGTACTTCCCGCCCTTTCTCAGCTCCCCGATCTCACCGCGCTCCTCCGCCTCAGGTTCCTCGAAGGTCAAGGACTCGATCTCCCTGGACTTGCCCTCCACGTTCAGGTGCAGAGTGGCCTTCTTGCTATTCGCCATTATCCTGAACTCCGACATGGTGTATCCTTTCGTCGTGAGCTTCATGACATCGTCCCACGCCTCGCTCAAGCCGTCCTCGTATCCTTTCAGATATGCCTTCTTAGGACTCTTCTTCGCCATTATCGAATGGATAAGCATTCGGCGAATAATGAACCTTGTGGGGATTACCCGAAGTAGCCGAGGTCCTCCTTCCTCTCCGCTTCCTCCTCCACATCCTTTAGTGAGGAGGCGATCTGATCTATGTGCTTCGCCCTCTCCTCCAGGCTGCCAAAATCGAGTTCGACGCCGAGAGCCTTCTGCAGCACTTCCAGAACCGACTGTGCGCTCTTCGGGTCAACGAAGTATCCGGATGTCTCGCCCATGAGACAGATGCACTCCAATCCGTGAATCTTCCCCAGACCCAGCAGAAGACCGCTGGCTCCGACTATGCCCGCACCGGGCTCCCCCTTGGGAAAGACGACGCCGAGCTTCTTCATGTCCTTCACGAGAGACTTGTCAGTGGCGGCGCCTATGACCCTTGGGGTGGCGATCATCCTCCCGACACCGTAGCCGCCGAGCGTGTAGACCCTCTTCACTTTCATGTCCAAGATCGTGTTCATGATGAAGTCAGAGAGCTCATACTGCCCCTCGGGCGTCAGCCCCTGGAAGTCGCCGACGAGTATTACGATGTCCCTTCGACCCCCTTTCCCCTTGACATAATGGAGCTGGTTACCCACTAGCCGGATAATCCCACCGTCATCGACGACGACCTGAGGGGGGAAGTGCTTCGAATATATCTCCGCGAACTTCTTGGCCTTGAGCTCGCCCAGCAAGTGTTCCGCTGCGAGCTTCCCCACGTTCCCCACGCCGGGCAAGCCTTCGACGAAGATCGGATTCTTCAGACTCGGCTCTTCCAGATACTCAATCGTTATGTCTTCCATTCTCACACCTCTGCAGCTTGAGTTGCCTTCTGAATCTGCCATACCTGTCCTCTGGAGAGAACCTGGGCGGCAAGGCCATGCCAGTGGAGGACCCGCACTTGGGACACCCTCCCCCAAGAGTGTAGATATCGCAATCCTTGCATTTTCTGATGAGTGTGCGCATACTTACGCCTTTCTGCTGAACTTCGCTTCCCCGCCGACTGAGACTAGGTGATTAATGACCTTCTCCGCGGTCCGGTTCATCTCTTCCTCCGCGGTCTTGTAGTCCGGGGCCGTCACGACAAGTCTGTACCTCGGAGCCCCCATGTACTGTACGGACACCTCCGCCTTCTTGTTCTTCTCGGCCTTGGCCAGAGCCTCACGTATATGGACGATGCCGTCGGGCAGAGGACAACTGATCTCAAAGAACCCGTCTATGTTGACAAAGGGCGGCTGGATGTTCTCCTTGGCAACGTCAACGAATGTCTTCACCCAGTCTCCCTCGAAGCCCTCCTCCTTCATCGTCTTCTCGTCGAAGACTGCCTCCTCGAAGGCGCCGTAGAGACTGCCGAACTTCTCGATGAGGTTTCCTGCGTGCTCCTCCTCGAACTCCTTGAGGTCCTTTCCGCCGCGCTCTGCCACGAGCTCGAGCAGCTTGTGCGCCTTCTGCTCGTTCTTCCACTGTTGGATCTTCTCCCGCTTCTGATGCTCGTTCACCTGCTTCAGGGAAAGGTCTATGTGACCCTTGGACGGGTCGACCCTGAGAACCTTGCAGACGACCTTCTGACCCTCACGAACGTAGTCTCTGATGTACTTGATCCAGCCGGTGGCCACCTCGGCGATGTGTATGAAGCCTTCCTTCCCCTCGTACTCGTCCAAGGAAACGAACGCACCGAAGTTCTTCACGTTCGTCACGGTGCAGACGACGAGTTCTACTTCCTCGGGAAACGTGGGCAACCTAGCCATTACTCCACGGCCTTCACGACTTCTCCTCTAATCTCCGCCTTCCCCCCCTGGGGTCGCACAATCGTCGCCCCGCAAACGAGACAGGTGACCTTCGTGGATGCATGGTCGAAGACGATCTGCTCGTTCGGGCAGTCTGGACAGCGGACCTGAAGGAATTTGCTTTTCGGTCCGGGCAGATCGACCATCTCAGTCCTCCAGCTCGAACTTCTTGGCCCTGAAACACCTACGATGGTGAGCCTTGCCGCATTCCTTGCAGCGATAGCGTATATACACGCGCTTTGTCGGCTTCTCCCTTCCCTCATACTTGGCCCTCGGGAATCCTCCATAGCCCGCCATGACCCTTCTGAACCTCCGCTGACCTTTCTTGAACTCGCTCCTGGGTCTTGTCTTGACTCTCTCTATCTCGAGTTTGGTGTGCTTGTTGCACGAAGGGCAGAATCCGTTTATCCTGCGGGGCATTTTCATCCTTCAGACCTCGTGAAACGTGCTATACAACAAACTCATATTTAGGGTTTGGGCTGTGCGCACCAGTCTGGACTGGCCATGTAAGGCGGCCGCTCGGGCGACGCGGACTTGAATCGCAAGAATTATATATTGGCAGAATAATAATTGCCATGGTGACTCGCATATGCAGGGGGAGATGAGACTGAGTCGACTGGACAACGACATAATCGACAAGCTCATCTTCACAGGGATGTCCAAGAATCTGGCCAAGACCCTTGTCATCCTTTCCAAGAGGGAAGAGACCACCTCTGTCCAAGTCGAGAAGGCTACCGGACTGAGGCAGCCCGAGGTCTCTCTCGCGATGCAGGAACTCCGTCGGAGAGGATGGGTCACCAAACGGGACATCAAGAAGGAGGGCAAGGGAAGGCCCGTTCATGCCTATCGCATCTCGAAATCCTTCAGCAGGATCGTATCAACGATCAAGAAGCAGGAGGACAAGAAGATCGAGAGGATGGTGAGGAACATGAACGAGCTTCGCTCGCTGACGAAGTAGCTATCGAACTGTTTTCAGACCCATATCGGTCCCGACGAGCACAAGGTTCGTAAGATTCACGAAGAGGCCGTTCTCCACGACGCCTGGGATGTTGTTCAACCTGCTCTCCAACCTCTTCGGGGAGGATATCTCTTTGACCCTGCAGTCGAGTATGTAGTTCCCGTTGTCGGACACAAAGGGGATCTTCCTGCTCTTTCTGAGCTCGACCTCCATGCCTAACTTCTCCAGTCTCTTCAGGACGGTGCTCCAACCGAATGGAAGCACCTCCACGGGAACGGGGGACTTCGAGCCTAGCCTGGAGACCTGCTTCGCATCGTCGATGACGATTATCAGTCTCCGCGAGACACTCGCCACTATCTTCTCGCGAACAAGAGCCCCTCCCATCCCCTTGATCAGGTTCAGTTTGGGGTCGACCTCATCCGCTCCATCTATCGAGATGTCCACATTCGGATGTTCGTGGAGGCTGGACAGCGGTATCTTGCATTGGCGGGCCAGATTCTCCGACTTGATGGATGTCGGTATGCCTATCACCCTGAGTCCCCCGCCCACCATTCTCCCCAGCTTCTTGATTGTATAGTGGACGGTGCTGCCAGTGCCCAGACCGACAACCATTCCGTCCTTCACATAATCGCAGGCAGCTTCTCCCGCCAGTCGCTTCAGTCTCCTCATTTCAAACCCCTCATTTCCTCAATCATCCTGCACAGCTCGTCGATTACGAAGTCGTTGAAGTCCTTGCCCTTCTCTGCGGTCGACCCAGATGAGTCCCCACTCACGCCCTCCTTCCAGTACTCCTCGGGATGCCTCAGGACCACGTAGGGTGGTATCTCGCTCTTGCCCTTGGGCCTCTCGGGTCTCACGAGGTCAGGACGGATCGCAAGCACGCGGGACGTCTCAAGAAGCCCGGAATGACCGTCGCCTTCTTCCACCTTGTTCGATCGGTAGAGGACCTCATAGTCCGACACGACCATCACATGAGCCTCTCTCTCGTCCACTACATCCTTTGCGGCCAGCCGAAGGGCGGCCATGTGCATTCCTCCCGCATGACCCGAGAGGAGGACGATGTTTCCGAACCCATTCCTGGCAAGCTCACTTATCACGTCGTATGCAAGGGCTCGCATGGTGTCGAAGCTTATGGATATCGTACCGGGGAAGTTCCTCGTGGTGGAGCAGTTCCCATACCGTATCGGAGGGGCAATGAACGCTCCCGTCCTCTTCGCTATCTCGAGTGCAACGTGCTCCGGTTGGATGGAATCGGTACAGAGCGGCAGATGTGGACCGTGCTCCTCGACCGCCCCGATCGGGACTATGACCACCGAGTCCTCCTTCACCTTCTCCGCGAACTCCTGCGTGGTCATCTCATCGAGAAGCATCAGTTCCCCCTAGGCTAATCGCTGAGACCCACAAAAAGCTTAGGGTGCGCTCATTCCGACCCACAAGAGTCATATCGGAGTAAGTGATGGCGCGTGATGCCGAATGAAAGTCGCATCACTGTTCTCAGGCGGGAAGGATTCCACCCACGCCCTCTACTTGGCCCAGCAGATGGGTTGGAGCGTTGAACGGCTCGTCACGATCGTCCCGCAAGCGGATTCGATGATGTTCCACTTCCCGAACATCGAGCTCACGGAGCTTCACTCGGAGGCCCTCGACATCCCCTTGGTCAAGCGGAACGCGGGATCGGATGACGAACTCGACGTTCTCGAGGATGTGCTCGGAGATCTTGCGGTTGAGGGGCTCGTGATGGGAGCCATCGCGTCCGACTACCAGTACACGCGGATCAACGAGATCTGCCACAGGATCGGTCTGAGGACCTTCGCCCCGCTCTGGAGGAAGTCCCAGGAGGCTGTCCTCCTGGATGAGGTCAAGGCGGGCTTTGAAATCGTTATCGTCGGCGTCTCGGCCGAGGGTTTGACAGAGGACTGGCTTGGAAGGACCTTGTCGGGGAGTGCTCTGGACGATCTCATCGCTCTCAGCAAGAGGACGCGATTCAATGTCTCTGGCGAGGGCGGAGAGTATGAGACCCTCGTTGTGGACGGCCCAAACTTCCTGAGAAGGCTGAACGTCGAGGAGGCTACCCGTGAGTGGGACGGCATGAGAGGCATCTACAGGGTCCAGAAAGCTTCCCTCATGGACAAGACCAATCTTATTTAGGTGGACGCCAATATGCAGAACAGGGCCATACGCATGAAGTCAACGTTTCTGATTCCCATCGTACTGATCCTTCTGTTCATCTCCTCGAGCTCACCCGCAATCACTCCTGAGGAGGAAATGAAGAGCGTCTCCCCTCTGCTCGAGCCCGCATCCAGTGGTCCGGTGGATCCGTCGGACGGGGTGACGGACTACCACACCCACGATGAGATGGTCACGGAACTCAATCAGGTCGTCGCCGACCACTCCCCCATCGTCTCTCTCATCTCGATTGGAAGCACATACGAGGGCAGAGACATCTGGGCGATGAAGATATCCGACAATCCGCAAATCGAGGAGGACGAGCCAGAGGTCTACTTCAACTGCATGCATCACGCGAGGGAGTGGTTGACGTTGGAGTTCTGCCTCTACGTCATCGAGGTCCTGACGGACGGCTACGGAGTCAACATGACTATCACGGACATGGTCAACGAGAGACAGCTCTGGATAATCCCCAACGTGAACCCGGACGGGCGGACGTACGACGGTGGTGATGATCCCACATCCTACATGAACTGGAGGAAGAATCGTTCCCCCAACGGAGACGGCACGTATGGGACCGACCTCAACAGGAACTACGGCTGGATGTGGGG
>JAGMAI010000107.1 GCA_023130895.1 Thermoplasmata archaeon | reverse complement strand
GCCATAAGGGACTTCGTCAAGCAGCACGACTTCGTCTTCGCGATATCATATCACACCTACTCCCAGCTGATTCTCTATCCGTGGGGCAACACTGAGGACGTCACCGAGGACGACGACATCCTCTCCACGCTGGCCACGGAGATGTCGAACAGAGTCACGAACAAGGCAGGTTCAAATTATCCTGGGTACACACCACAGAAGGCCAGCGACCTCTATCTGACGACCGGATCCGACGATGACTGGCTGTACGGCGAGATGGGGATCCTCTCCTTCACGTTCGAACTGTATCCGCACTGGAACGACGCGGGTCCAGCAGTGTCGTTCCCATACAACGGCTTCCATCCGAGGGAGGACAAGATTCTTCCGGTCTGCGAGGACAACCTCGGCGCGGCGCTCTTCCTTCTGGAGATAGCGGACCGTCCGTTCCAGGTCATGAACCACTTGTCCCTGTCGGCAGAGGTCGAGAGAATGACCGTCCACAGGAACGAGACGGGCTTCTTCAACATCACCGTTCTCAACGACGGCAAGGACTCCAATCTGTATTCTCTGACACACTCCTCCCTCCCGGGTTGGTTCATATCGCTCGACGAGGACTCACCCGCCCTCCTCCCCAGTCAGGACACGCAGGTCACGCTGACCGTTCAGGTTCCAGCTTTCGCCGCATCGGGAGATCACCTCATCTGGGTCAATGGCACTTCCGCGGTCTACACCGGAGTGTCGGACTCCTTGAGACTTGTGGTCCATGTCCCGCATGCCCATGACATCGGCATGAGCGCAGTAGGGTATTTCGAGCACCGGGAGACGTATCCCATGGGTAACTACTCCTTCAACTCCGTCGCAGAGAACTTCGGAGAGCACCCTGAGTTCGGATTCCAAACGTCTATGGAGATAAGGAGGCTCGGCGCGCCCGTCCCACAAATCGTGCTTCAGGAAGGAGCCGAGATCTCAGACCCCTCGTGGACGGTGATTGACTATGACGGGCCTGGATCGACGAACGAATGGCACAGGGTCACGACGCAGTCGCACAACGGATCATACAGCTGGTGGATGGGGAACGACGGCACCGGAAGGTACTCCAACAGAGCGCACCAGATACTGAGATCCCCGCCATTCGGCCTGGTAGACGCTTCGAGCGCCACTCTGCACCTCTACCAGAAGCTCCATACGGAAGAATCCTGGGACTTCGCCAGCATCGATGTGGGCTCCGGAGGAGAGTGGAAGGTCCTTGCCAGCTACAGCGGTCTGGTGTCATCGGGATTCCAGAAGTTCAGCTTTGATATCTCGGACTTCATAGACAGAACGGACGTTCAGGTGAGGTTCAGGTTCTCGTCGGACATGGCCCTGACAGAGACGGGATGGTTCATCGATGACCTGGTGGTTATGGCCGAATATCCTCAGGAGTCCTTAGTGTACGGTCCCGAACAGAAGACCGTGGCCACGTTCTTGGAGCCGGGTCTGAGCCAGGCCGTGGATTGGAGATACAAGTTCGTGGAGGGCGGGACATTCAAGATCGTCGCTCAGACACTGCTCGTCGGAGACGAGAACCCCGAGAACGACGATGCATATGTCATCGTAGAGATAGACCCGTCCAAGTACCGCATACCTCTGAAGGAGGGGTGGAATCTCGTGTCCCTTCCTCTGATACCTCTCTCAAATGACCTGACTGACATTCTCTCATCCATATCGGGGAAGTACACGACGGTGCGGTACTACCGATCGAACTTCAGCGACGACCCGTGGATGGAGTACACCACATGGAAAGGGTATTCCGATCTGACGGAGGCGAATGAGACAATGGCCCTGTGGATTGAGGCCACGGAGGACGTGGACTTGGACGTGGAAGGCGTCGTCGCTCCACCCACGACGATCCGCCTGTCCAAGGGCTGGAATTTCGTGGGATATCCGTCTCTAACGGACAGGAGACCCTCTGACGCACTTGCCGGTCTGCCCGTAATCGAGGTCCAGGCGTACGATGCCGCTCCCCCGTTCCATCTGAAGAAGATGACGCCCTCCGACTACTTCAGGACGGGTTCCGGTTACTGGATACTTGTTTCGGAGGACATCGACTGGGTCGTCGACCCATAGGACTGATGACCTGTAAGAAGAGGCAAGTGGGCCCGCCAGGACCAAACAGAAAAGAAAAAGGGTAGTATGCCTTATTGCCACTTGATGAACGGTGTAAACGAGAATGCCTCGCTAGAAGGTCCCACGACCGTGATATCGTCGAAGAATGTCACGGTTCGTTTTGGCCAGATAGTCGCGTTGGATGATTTTTCAGTGAATGTACCCAGTGGCATAGTGGGCCTGCTCGGACCCAATGGTGCTGGAAAAAGCACTTTCATCAAGGCAATTCTCGGACTGCTTGTCCCCGACAAGGGCGATATCAGAATAGCTGGCCGTGATTCCATTGCCGAAAGCAATGTTGTCAGGGATATGATCGGCTATATGCCGGAACATGATTGTCTTATGGAATCGTTTGCCGCCATTGATTTTGTCTCTTACATGGGCCAGATAAGTGGCATGAAGAAGCGGGATGCAATGCCCCGGAGCCATGAGATGCTGGACTTTGTTGGCATCGGCGAGGAACGTTATCGTCTAATTTCGTCATTCTCAACTGGCATGAAGCAACGAGTCAAGCTCGCTCAGGCAATTGTTCATGACCCAAAAATCCTTCTCCTGGATGAACCCACTAATGGCATGGACCCCCTGGGCCGAGAGGAGATGCTGGACCTTATCAGGAAGATTAGTGATTCTGATAAATCCATTCTTCTTTCAACCCATATACTGGAGGACGTGGAGAAGGTTTCTGACCATGCAATGGTAATTTCTCAGGGACGTATGATAACTCAAGGCAATCTGGACAAGCTTCTTGCTGGCAAGGAAGATCTCAAGTTTGTCAAAGTTCGCGGGGAAGAGCAAGCAATGGAGGATTTCGTGAAAATACTGCAGGATTCGTTTGAGGTTCACTCAGTAACCCAGGAAAGAGGACAGACAACAATAGTATTCATAAACCCAGGAGATGGGAACTCGATCTTCAAACTCAGCCAGCAGGCTGATGTTCAACTCAGGGCCTATTCTCCGAAAAGGGCCACTCTGGAGGATATCTTCATCGGAACCCTGGACGAGGATAATGGGGGTGTGCTTGATGGGAATTGACCCCATAAGATACAAACCCTGGTCAGGCGAGAGAACCAGGACCAGGGATAGAGTATTCATTATTGCAGAGACATTCTTCAGGCAGAAACTGAAGTCAAAGTGGGTGCTGGTATTTCTGATACTGGGATCGATATTGGTTTTTGTATTTCCAGTAATTTCCAATGCAATGATGCCCCATGAGACGCTTGATGCCGGAACAATGACCCTCCAGATGAGTAGTGTATTATTCTTCATGTTCACACTACTTCTGGCAGCATTGATTTGTTCTGATTCAATCGCAGAAGACCTGAGAAGCAATTCATTTGTACTGTACTTCTCCCGGGCAATAAAGGCCGAGAGTTATCTGGCTGGCAAGATGGGCGGCACGATCCTGACCTTATCATTATTCTGTTTCATTCCCCCAGTACTCATGGCCATTGTGCTTATGGGTACGCAATCTGGCTCATCTTACGGTGCCAGCCTGGGGGTCTTAGGACGCACGATTATCGCCAGTATTGTGGCCACTTTGTTCTTCATTCCCTTCAGCGTGCTGATATCATCACTGACAACAAGAAAATCCTATGCCGCTGTTGGCACGTTCATGGCTCTTTTTATTCTCACCATTATCTCTGCCATATTCACTGAATCTGACCCGAACTGGAGATTGATTAATCCTGGTAATGTCCTGGCAATTTTCTATGATTGGCTGTATGGATTTGGAATTCCTGGCAATATAAACATCGTACTGTTCTCGGTGATGTTCACTGGATTCACACTCCTTCCACTGAATATTCTCTATCTCAGAATTCGCATGAAGGCGGTGGGAAGATGAGTGGGCCGCCGGCATCCACACAGTTTCATCCAGATGGAAAACCGTCGCCTCTCCCGACACCTGAAACCAAACAGTCGGTGATACATGCCCGCGGCCTTTCCAAATGGTATGGCAACATAATCGGGCTCAATGGCTTCAATGTGGATATTACGGAAGGCATAACCGGAATAGTGGGACCGAATGGATCCGGAAAAAGTACATTATTCAAGCTGATAGTCGGCACCATCAAATCCAATGCTGGCAATCTGTTAGTTAACGGGAAACGGCCATGGGGCAATACCGAGCAATTGAAGGACATCGGCTTCTGCCCGGATTACGAGTTCCTCCCTCTTGATATGACCGGAAGACAGTATTTACAGTTCCTGGGAGGGCTTCACGCCATCGAAAAAACAGCCCTAAGCCAACGTATTGTCGAAGTATCTGGCATTGTAGGAATGACAAATGAGCTTGACAGGAAAATGAACGGATACAGCAAGGGCATGAAACAGAGATTGAAGATTGCCGGCGCACTGCTTCACAAACCCAGATTGCTGCTTCTCGACGAACCCCTCTCTGGCCTGGACCCCATAGCTAGGCGGGACCTGATCGAGTTGACAAAAAGCCTTCATTACAATCATGGTCACAACATAATCGTTAGCTCTCACATTCTACATGAGATTGAGAGGATGACTCACAATGTTGTCTTGATTTACAAAGGACGGGCTGTGGCCAGTGGAGAAATAACTGAAATACGAAACCTCATTGACAAGCATCCGCACAATATCATTGTTGAGGGCAGAGGCGTTTCCGACCTTGCAAAGAAACTGCTGGATATGGAATATGCAGTTTCGGTTGGATTCAATGAAAGCCGTGAGAGCATCACAGTCAAAGTTACACGGCCAGATGATTTTTTCAATACACTGCCCGAGCTTCTAGAGATAACCGATTGCGAAATCGAAAAGATGTACAGCCTTGATGACAACCTGGAATCGATATTCAAGTATCTGGTGGGGTGGTAGATTGGGCGTGAATATGATTATTTCCGGTTTGCTGTCAATAATGAAGTATTCCACCAGAAAAATGTTGTTCAGTAAGAGATGGGTGATTGTCCTGTTGATCATAATCCTGGTTGGGGCAATCATGGGATATGCAGGCTCCTTGGAAGGCGACAGGCTGCAGGGCGGAACCGACCTGATGGATATCCTCATTCTCTTTTTCATAATGCCCGTGATCGCCATGATCTATGGAGCCAGCCTGATAAGAAACGAGATAGATGACAAATCGATTACCCAGGTAATCACCTCCCCACTACCCCGGCCCATTTCATACATCGGCTATTACATTTCACTGGTCATATCATTGTCAATGATCATGGTCCTCATCAATTCTGTAGGATGGCTGGCCTTCTTCGGCCAGCAGGGAATGGGTGATGGTGCGGGCAGCATTCTGCTTATCATGATGGCTCTGGGAGTGATTGGTTCTATTGTGTATTCATCCCTTTTTCTAGTGTCCAGCGTCATTTTCAAAAGGCCGATGTATATAGGCCTCTTTTATGCATTCATCTGGGAAGGTTTCATTGGTTCAATTCCTGGAGCGATAAGCAAGTACACTCTCAAACACTTCATAAGGTCCATCGGCTCCAGCTGGCTTGATTTCGGAGAGATCAGTCTTTATGACGGGGCAAGTGCTGGCACGGCCTTTGGGGTCCTGATTGGAATTACAGTTATCTGTCTTGCAGTTGGAGCCTTCTTATTCCGGGAAAAGGAGTATCCGTGAGATCTCACACCTAACACTCATATGCATTAGTGACAAAGTGGGCCCGCCCAGATTTGAACTGGAGTCTCTAGATCCCGAACCTAGAAGGATACCAAGCTACCCCACGGGCCCTCTTCATCCGTAATCCGTTCCAGCATTTTAGTCTTTCTTGGTGGGCGGGCGTATTCGTTGATTGCCGATGTGAGTTTCGACAATCTTATATAGGGAGACGCTCTACACGGTTGCCAATGAGGAGCAGGCTGCGAGAGCGCGTCGCTGCCGATATAACACTGAGTGATGAACCAGGCAAGACGATGCGGAAATGGCGGGAAGAGATCGGGACCTCCCAGTATGACCTCTCCAAGGAGATGAACGTCTCCCCGTCCGTGATCAGCGACTATGAGTCAGGGAGGAGACCTTCCCCGGGCATCAAGACGGTCAGACGAATCGTGGATGCCCTGATGAGGCTCGATGAGCTCTCTGGCGGGAAGTTCTCGAAGGAGTACGAGGGCGTCGAGAACGAAGGCATACTGGACATCAAGGAGTTCCCGGTGGGCATCCCCGCGGACATCTTCGTGAAAGAGATCGACGGCGTCAGCGTGGCAGAGAATGTCCCTCCCACCAACAATGTCAACGGCTACACGATCCTCGACAGCCTGAAGGTGATAACGGGGATGAGCTCGGCCGATTATCACAAGATATACGGATGGAGTAGCCAGAGGGCGCTCATCTTCGTCGGCGTGAAGTTCGGGAGGTCCCCCATGGTGGCGATCAGAGCGCACCCGCTCCGGCCAGCAATGGTCGTCTACGTCAGACCCGAGAGGGTCGACCCGCTAGCCGTGAAGCTCGCGGAGCTCGAGAAGGTCTGCCTCGTGAGGACGGAGCTCGAAGTGCCGAAACTTGTGGATAGACTGTCAAGGTTGTGATAACATGGATGTTGGCATAGTAAGCTACGGAGCCTATGTCCCGAGATGGCGTATAACACCCGTCGAGATAGGAAGGGTCTGGGGAACGGACGGGGAGGCCATCAGTCGGGGACTGAACGTGAAGAGCAAGTCCGTTCCTTCGCCAGACGAGGACGTCATCACGATGTCCGTTGAGGCGGCCAGGAACTTGATGAAGAGGTGCAAGGTGGACCCGAAGGATATCGGGGCCATCTACGTGGGTTCAGAATCGCACCCGTATGCGGTGAAGCCGACAGCGACGATTGTCGCGGAGGCCATCGAGGCCGCACCTGACCTGACCGCGGCGGACTACGAGTTCGCATGCAAGGCGGGGACGGCTGCGATTCAGACATGCATGGGTCTGGTGGCCTCGAACATGATGAAGTATGGAATGGCCATCGGGACAGACACGTCGCAGGGTGCCCCGGGCGATGCTCTGGAGTACTCCGCATCGGCGGGAGGTGCGGCATTCCTCATCGGAGCTTCGGACATAGCGGCGAGGATCGACGAGACTTACTCGTTCACGACCGATACCCCTGACTTCTGGAGAAGGGAAGGGGAGATGTACCCGAGGCATGGCGGGAGGTTCACCGGTGAGCCCGCCTACTTCAAGCACGTGCTCACCTGCGGCAAGAATCTCATGGAGATCGCCGGGACATCCCCCGAGGATTACGATTATGTCGTCTTCCATCAGCCGAACGGGAAGTTCCCTCTCAGGGCCGCAAAGATGCTCGGGTTCGGCAAGGAGCAGACGACGACCGGTCTTCTATCTCCCATGATCGGCAACACGTACTCCGCAGCTGTACTTCTCGGTCTCGCATCCATCCTGGACATCTCAAAGCCAGGGGACAGGATACTGGCCGTCGCATATGGCTCAGGCGCGGGTTCCGATGCCTTCGACATCACCGTCACGGAACATATCACCGAGCTCAGAAAGGACCCCTTCCTCCTCGTAAGCAACATGATCTCTGGCGGGAAGTTCCTCGACTATGCAACGTATGCGAAGTTCAGGGGGAAGATAACCCTCGCGGAGGGATCCAAATGAGAGACGTAGCCATCATCGGGATCGGTGAGACGGAGTTCGGCGAACTGTGGAACAAGTCCTTCAGAGAGATTGGAATCGAGGCCGGATTCAAAGCGATTGAGGACGCGGGCATTACCAGCCAGCAGATCGATGCCCTCTACATAGGGAACATGTCCGCGGGGAAGTTCATAGAGCAGGAGCATGTGGCACCTCTCGTGGCCGACTACTCGGGACTGGCGGACATGCACCTGCCCGCGGTCAGAGTGGAGGCGGCGGGAGCGTCGGGTGGCGTCGCGCTGGCAACAGGATACATGGCGGTCGCCTCGGGCATGTACAACATCGTCATCGTCGGAGGCGCGGAAAAGATGACCGATGTCGGGGACAAGCAGGCGCTCCAGATCCTCTCGGCAACGGCCGACCAGGAATGGGAGTCGGTGTTCGGGGCGACGTTCCCGAGCCTATACGCGATGATGGCTCGGCGGCACATGCACGTCTACGGGACGACGAGAGAGAACCTCGCGGCGGTCGCCGTGAAGAATCACAGGAACGGATCCTTGAACCCGCATGCGCAGTACAGAAGGGAGATATCCATGGAGATGGTCCTCAACGCTCCTCCCGTCGCGACCCCTCTGGGCATGTTCGACTGCGCGCCTCTGTCGGATGGAGGTGCGGCCGTCGTTCTCTGCCCGATGGACAGGGCGAAGAAGTTCACCGATACGCCAATCCAAATCCTTGGATCCGGCATTGCCACGGACACACTTGCCCTGCACAACAGAAGGGATATTTGCACCATGGACGCAACTGTGATCGCGGGAAAAAGGGCCCTTCATCAGGCGAAGAGAACGCCGAAGGACGTGAAGGTCGCCGAGGTCCATGACAATTTCACTATCGCTGAGATAATGGCCGTCGAGGACCTGAGGTTCTTCGAGAAAGGGAAGGGTGGTGCGGCCACTGAGGAAGGACTCACTGCCCTGAACGGGGAGGTGTCTGTGAACACCTCTGGCGGGCTCAAGGCCAGGGGACAGCCCGTCGGTGCAACCGGCGTCGCTCAGGCCATTGAGATCGTGCGGCAGCTCAGAGGGGAGGCGGACAAGCGCCAGGTGGACGATGCGACCACGGGCCTGATCCACAACGTAGGCGGGACCGGGGCAACGGCCGTCGTGCACATTCTCGAGAGGGGTGATTGAATGGCGATACCAAGATTCTGGCGGGAAACGCCCAGTCGGTACAACCTGTTTGCATCGAAATGCGGGAACTGCGGAGAGGTCCACTTCCCGCCGAGATCCGTATGCCCGAGCTGCCACAGGAAGAGCATAGGCAGGATGAAGTCCATCAAGCTGTGTGGCTCGGGGAATATCCTCTCCTATTCCGTGGTCCACGACGCTCCGGAGGACTTCGAGATGCAGAAGCCGTACATCATCGCGATCATAGAGATGAAGGACGGCGTGAGGCTGACCGCGCCAATCATTGACTGCGACGAGTGCGACATCGACATAGGGCTGGAGGTCGAGGCGTCGTTCCGCAAGCTCGGCCAAGAGGGGAAGGCCGGCGTGATCCACTACGGGTACAAGTTCAGACCGTTGAATACGACACCTCCAGAGAAGTAGCTCCCCGCGAAGCGATGTACGACCCCATCGAGAGAAGTGAGCGCATCGAGAATGATGTTTGCGCAGGAGCGAGCAGGAAATACTATCGTTTTCGCCCGGCGAGATGGTATGGCGGGATAGTGACCGGTGATGTCGTCGGGTGCAATCTCCTCTGCCTCTTCTGCTGGGCTGGGGATGGGATATGGGGCCGCACGGATGTCGGGAAATTCTACGACGCGGAGCAGGTCTATGGGAAAATGGAAGGCATCTCGAACGAGACCGGACACAAGCTCTGGCGGCTGAGCGGACAGGAACCGACCATAGGAAGGGAGCACCTCCTCGGCCTCCTCGGACTCGTGAGCCAAAGCCCCTACAACTTCATACTCGAGACGAACGGGATCCTGCTCGACCGCCCCTACGCCGAGGACTTGGCGGGCTTCGGCAGACTGCATGTCCGCGTTTCTCTCAAGGGGTCCAACGAGGAGGAGTTCGCGAGGCTCACGGGCGCGAGCAGGGGATTCGACCTCCAGCTGGGTGCCCTGTCGAACCTGAAGGATGCAGGAGTGTCCTGCCACCCAGCCGTGATGAGCTCGTTCTCGGATGTGGAGGAGCTCTCCCGCCTGAAGGACAGGCTCGCGTCGATCAGCAGAGCGCTCTCCCGTGACCTCGAGGTCGAGGAGCTCATAGTGTATCCCCACGTGAAGAGAAGACTCCGAGCCTCAACGGTCCAGTCGAGGATCGATGAGTGATAAATTAGAAATACGATGACTATGTATATCTGCGGTTGAGCGCCATGGAAGTCAGACTTCTGGACCTTAAGAAAACGCAGATGAGGATCGAGATATTGGGCGACGAGACCATAATATTCCCCCTTTTGAACCAGCTTCTCAAGGACAAGGATGTCTCCGACGCGAGGTACGTCTCGGGTCACCCGCAACTTGACAACCCCGAGATTTTTTTGCGAGTGAAGAAGGGAAGACCCCAGACTGTTCTCAGGCGTGCCGCGAGGGAACTCTCCAAGGAGTTCGCTCAGTGCAAGACCCTCATCGAGAAGAAAGCCAAATGATGTGTTCTCGATGGAAGAGGTTCTAGGAATCGAGGCTTTCCTCACGAATCTCCCCGGGATAGGCGGGAAGCTGAGGATAACGCCCGAGGACTTCGTCGTGGAGGAGATTTCTGTTTCCCTGCCCGTTGCCGATGACGGGCGCTACGCCGCCGCGCGGGTACGGGCCAGGAATTGGGAGACCAACCGCTTGGTCAGGCACCTCGCGAGGACTCTGAGGATTTCCAGGAAGAGGATCAGGTTTGCAGGAACAAAGGACAAGAGGGCGGTGACCACCCAGCTCGTCCAGTTCGACGATCTGCCTGAAAGCCTGGAACGGCTGAACATCAAAGATGTCGAGATACTGGATATCTTCAGAACTGATAAGAGGCTGGAACTCGGAGACCTCCTTGGGAACCTCTTCCGAATCGAGATTGGCGACATAGGAATGCCCAAATCGGACACCCTTGAGAGAGTGTCGAGGATTGCGGATTCCATCATGGAGATCGGTGGATTCCCGAACTTCTTCGGCGTCCAGCGATTCGGTGCTCTAAGACCCGTCACCCACGTAATCGGAAAGAAGATCTGCCAGGGAGACTTCGAAGGGGCGGTCATGTCGTACATTGGAAACCCGTTCCCGACGGAGGCGGAAGATGTCCAAGCGGCGAGGAGGGCCGTCGACAGCAGCAGGGATTTCCCGGAAGCTCTCAGGACATTTCCAAGGCATCTGTCGTTCGAGAGAGCTATCCTCAACCACCTGGTCACCAACCCGAACGATTTCGCGGGTTCGATTCAGAGCCTCCCGCTCAACCTCCAGATGATGTTCGTCCACGCGTATCAGTCATATCTCTTCAACAGGATGCTCAGCGAGAGGCTGAACAGAGGGCTTCCCCTGAACGAGGTGATCGTGGGTGATGTGATCCTTCCCGCAACGCAGGACGGGCTTCCGGACAGGAGGAAACACATCCTGGTCAATGAAGAGAACATGGCGAAGGCCACGAGAAGGGTCAGGGAGGGAAAAGGTTTCGTGAGCGGGATCATCTTCGGCGCCGAACCGCGCTTCGCGAGCGGAGAGATGGGCGAGATCGAGGAATCCGTCAGAGAATCGGAGGGAGTGGAGCCCGAGGACTTCCTCATTCCGAAGATCCCCAGAATCTCATCGAAGGGGTTGCGCAGAGAGATCCTTGGCCCGCTCAAGGACTTCGAGTTCCAGGTAATGGATGAATCCGTCAGGATGTCGTTCGGATTGATTCCCGGTTGCTACGCGACATCCCTCCTGAGGGAATTCATGAAAGTGGATATGATGGACTACTGAGACCAGTGTTCCGCTAGATCATCCCCCAACTGTGCTCACAGTTCCCCACGAAGCGGCCCAAGTCCGAAAGCGTCCTCGTCTTCTGACCGCACCTGAAGTCGAACTTCACCACATTCACAGGGTACTCATTGTAGTACAGGTATGTGCTGAAATACCGGAGAAAGGGCTGCTTCACCTTCCAGCAGGCCCGAGAATACGCCTTCATGACCATCTCTATGCTCCTGTTCTCCTCGCGCCCACGGAGCGTGAATGTCGGGAGGTCATTCTCGTAGGTCTTGTGCATACTGATCTTCTTTATCCTATGGAACTCCCCGTCGGAGGGGTCGTAGAACTGCCAGCCCTTGGATAGAGTGCGTTCCCCCCAGTCAAGCCTGCTCTGGTGACCGTAGGACCTGCGAAGGGCGGGAGGTCCTATGTGAGGCATGAAGTAATCCACGTAGCAGCCGGATTCCGTGTGGAATACCCCCCAGTACCAGGGCGATGTCGGGCTGTTTATCCGTACCTTCTGGAAGTAGGCGGTGCCCTCCTCTTCCGTCTCAGTGCCTTCGATGACGATCCGACCGCTTGCCCGACTTCCCCTTATCTTGTGCATCTGATAACCTAGATTGGCGAGATACGTCTTGCCGGTGGGTTCGATCCGGGACAGGAAAGGGGTCCACGGTGACACCTTCATCTCGACTTCCAAGCCAGGTCTTTCAATTGAGATGATGTAGTCGTCGCCCTTCTTCGCGAAGCTATAGGTATTATCATTCTTGAGAACAAGCGCGCCCTCTTCTTCGTTCCAGTCCGACGTCATCGTCCCTTGGTCCGCGAAGAAAGGCTCCATCATTCTGCTCCCGTCATAGAACCACGAGGAGCACATGCCGTAGAACGTCAGATGGTTCCCTTCACGCTGGATATCGAATCTCTTCCGCCAGGGGATATCATTGACCTCGACAAACTCCGTGTTTCTCGTTCCCCAGAGAATCATCAACTGTTTTGTCCTGTCCGGATTCTCGCGGTTCTTGAGAAAGAAAATGAGCCACCACCACCACCAGGTCCGGTTCTTCAGCTCACCGGTTCTGTCTATGTTCATGACCTTCGGGAAGCTCACGATATTGGCAAGAGGGGTTTGATATAAATCTGTTCCCGCCAACACCTTTGTCGCCAGGAGAGTGGACTCAGCGGGATTTGAACCCGCGGCCTCCACCTGTTTCGCTCGAGCGAGATGCGAAGGTGGCGATCTTCCAGACTGATCTATGAGCCCTTGGCAATCAAGATTGCAGAACGCTTCATTTATAGGTTATCATTCGCCCGTGATCTTTCTGAGGTTCTCCTCGTACACTTCCTTGGAGATCTTGCCTTCGTCGTACGCCTTCCTCAGCCTCTCCAGTCTGGGATCCTCCTCGGGTGGTGTTTCCGGCGGTTCTTCCTCGGCGGGCGGCTCTTCGACAGGTTCGGGCTCCTCTGGCGGCTCCAGCTCCTCGAGGGGCTCCTCCTCGC
>JAGMAI010000106.1 GCA_023130895.1 Thermoplasmata archaeon | reverse complement strand
TTCCCTTTGGATCGACGAAGAACACTGCCCTGACGGTATTGGTTCCCTTGTTCGGATGTATCAAGCCGAGTGTGTTTGCGACCGCACCAGTGTCCGCGATGATTGGGAACTCGATCTCGACGTCCAGATTCTCCATTATCCAGTCCTCCCACTTGATATGACTGAACACCTGGTCGACGCTCAAGCCTATGAGCTCGCAGTTCATCTTCCTGAATTCTCCGAAGCGTTTCTGGAAGGCAACGAACTCTGTCGTGCACACCGGTGTGAAATCGGCGGGGTGGCTGAAGAGAATGAACCATTTCCCTTTGAACGCGTCTGGCAGCTTCATCCTGCCCTTTGTCGTCTGCACTTCAAGCTCCGGAAACTCATCGCCAATGAGTGGCATTCCTTCCACGACCTCACCTCCCCTTGCACCTCGATGCTCGGACGTGCTGATATCCCTTTCGCCTGAATTGCGGCGTATCACATCATCGCGTACAGGGCCGCACCGAACGCTCCCGTGAACTGGGGTTTTGGCGGTCTGAGAACCCCCCGCCCAAGCGCTTCCTCGAGCAGGTCGAAGAGAATCTCATTGTGCGCAGCCACCCCGCCAGTGAGAACGACATCACCGAGGAGCGGGTCCATCTCCATGATTCTCTTGATCACTGACCCGAAAACCCCGCGAACGATGTCTTCCTGCTTCTCGCCCTCTCGTATCTTGGACAGAATCTCCGTCGCAGTGAAGACGGTGCAGTAGGCACCGATTTCCGTCTCTTGCGTGGACGACTCTGCGATGCCGTTCATCTCCTCCATGGGGACGGCCAGTCGCCGTGCGATCTCCTCCAGGAAGGCGCCGGTTCCCGCCGCGCACTTCCTGTTCATCTTGAAGTCGATGATCTTGCCCTCCACGTTGGTCCGGATGACCTTGTTGTCCTGCCCGCCGATGTCCACTATCGTCAGCGCTCGGGGGAAGTGGTGATAGCAGCCCTTGCTGTGGCAGCTGATCTCGGTCCGTACGGAATCCGCGGACTCCACGTTCTTCCGCCCGAAGCCGGTGGCAACGACCTTGATCCCTTCTGGCTCGAGGCCAGCCCCGCTCAGGGCCTCCTTGTAGACCTCGCCCGCGACCTTGCGCAGCGACATGCCAGTCCGCTTGACCGCCGAAGAGAGCTCGTTCTTGTTCTCGTCGATGATGATGCACTTCGTGGCGGAAGCACCGACGTCGATCCCAGCGAACACTCACCTCTCCTCCAGCTGCTCGATGAACGCCTCGATGTTCGTGGTCGCCTGCTCGTCCGACCAGCAGCGCAGGTCGTTCAGGTCGCCGTCCAGCGTCAGCGTCGGTATCCCGTGGTCCTCCATCATCCTCGCGGGCATCCCATAGCTCGCGTTCGAGTTTGCGGGACAGGTCCTAGCGTCGTGGAAGATTATGCCGTCCGCCTTGAACCTCTTGATCTCGTCGAGTATGTACTTCTCCTTCGCGGACTCGGAGCGGTTGACGAAGACCTTCGTGTACGCGAGGGCCATGCTCCTTATCGGGTCGTCGGGCGTCATGTCGTCGAATATCCAGCTGTTGCAGTACGTGGACGCCACGATGCACGTCTTCAGGTCGACGAACTGGTCGGAGAGCTTGCGCAGCCGCCCCCAGACGGGCATGCCCTCCCAGTAGATGCGGAACCTCTCGTCGTCCACGGCCGCGACACCGTTCTCGAGTCTCTCGTCCATCTCCGCCTTGAGGAGCTTGTAATAGTCCACCGCGACCTGCAGCCCCCGCATAACGACGATCGGGGCCATGTGTATGGTGCCGTCGAAGAATGTGAGCGGTGATGGCACATGAGCCGCCGTGTCCAGGAAGGCCTTCCAGAGCTCCGTCGCCTCCAGCGAGAGCGCGACGGCCTCCTTCAGCTTGCCCTCGTCCAGTCGCTCGCCGGTCATCTTCTCGAGCTGGGCGATCATGTCCTCGTACTGCTTCGCCACGTCATCGACATGGTGCTCCTCCACGTCGTCCAGGTACTTTGGCGGGTGGATGCTGACGAGCGGAGCGTCGAAGCGTTGCCCGAAGAAGGAGAACCACTCGATGAGGTCACGGCACTGGTTCGTGTTCACCGCCAGCACGTCGGGTTTCGGTATCGAGGTCACGCCGTACGCGTCCTTGAGCGGCGTCTCGTCCCGCAGAAAAGCGCCTATGTCGCTCGTCAGGTAAGAGCATATCTCGGGCGAGTACCCGACCGCATTCGCCACTGGAATGTAATCATCGGCAATCTTGCGCGCGCCAATGAGCGCTGAGTGGTTCTCGGGGTAGTACACCTTGAAGCCGAATGCCACGAGCACCTCCATAGGCCCGACGCTGGAGCACCACGCGACCTTATCGCCGTCGTTGGCGGCCTCGTCCAGTTCCTCGTAGTGCTGTGTCAGCAGTTCGCGCAGCTGCTCGGAGGCGCGGATCTTCTTCCTCTTCGGTTCGCCCAACTCAATCCCTCTTCAGGTAGACGTCCTGCTTCGCCCTCAGCAGGCTCGTGATCGCGGACTGGAAGGGCGTCTCGATGCCCAGTTTCTTCCCGTACTCCGCAATCTTGCCGTTGAGGAAGTCGATCTCCGTCGGTCTCTTGCACTCAACGTCCACGAGCGTGGAGGGCTTGTGGTCGCCGCCCTTTCGGAGGTAGTCGAAGCAGAAGTCGTAGAAGCCATCGCCGTATTCGTAGCCCGCCGCGGCAGCGACAGCGATACCCTCGCGCACGAGGTTCTGCACGACCTCGAAGGTCTCGGGCAGGTCGAGCGCCTGCTTCATCGTCTGCCCCGTTATGGCGCAGAGCGTGCCCAGCGCGCTGTTGAGTATCACCTTCTCCCAGACGTACTTCTTGATCTCGGGCGTGTACTCGGTCTCCAGGTCCGCCGCTGTCAGCACTTCGGCGATGCGCTTGGCGAACTCGACGCCTGCGTCAGAGACTGATCCGATGTAGTTGGGCTTGGTGAAGAACGCCATGCTCACGTGACCGCTCTCCACGAGCCCGCCGGCGTAGTTCACGATGAAGCGAAGTGCGCGCTCCTCGCCGAACGCGTCCGCGAGCAACTGCTCCGTGTCCATTCCATTCTGGTAGCTGACGAGGAAGGTGCCTGGCTCGACGACTCCCCTGAGACCCCCGATGACCCTCGGGAGAACGGAGGCCTTCACGGCTACGAAGACCACGTCGATCTCCTTTCCCTTCAGCTCGGAGATATCATAGCAGACGTCGGGAATGACTACCCGTAGCTCCTCCAGACCGGAAACCCTCAGCCCGTCGGTCTTGATGACGTCGAGATGATCCTTCACAATGTCAACGGGGTAGACCTTGTTACCGCCCTGCGCCAGGTGAGCGGCCAGAATCCCGCCGACCGGCCCGACGCCGACGACAGCTGCCCGAAGCGATTCCCCAGAACCCATGGTACCCCCTGCGGCTGATGGAATGCCGAATCCATCAATAAGGTTTTCCCATCGGGACTAAACGTTATTACCGAGTTATGCTTCCTTAATCCGCCTGAAAGGCCAGGAGGCATGTCTTTGAAGAACGTCGCTATCGTTGCGTGTGGTCTCGCCCCGTTCGGTGTGCGGAAGGCCACTTGGAGAGAGCTCGTGCAGGAAGCGAGCAAGGCCGTGTTTGATGATGTGCAGAACCTTGACAAGAAGGACATCGACAGTCTCTTCGTCGGTGCGGCGATGCCGGAGCGCTTCGCATTCCAGTCGCACGTCGCGCCCCTTGTCGCGGAGCAGGTTGGCATCGTCCCGCACAAGGTCGTCACGAGGACGGAGCTCGCGTGCTCCTCCGGTCAGTCCGCGGTGCGCACGGCCTGGGCGTCCATCGTCACGGGTCTGAGCGACATCGCGCTGTGCCTCGGAGTGGAGAAGATGAACATGCCCAACATGCTGGAGACGCAGACGAGCATGGCCTGCGTCCTCGAGCGGGAGTGGGACGGCGTCCAGGGAGCAAGCGCACCGCCCTTCTTCGCGATGTGCGCGCAGAGGCACATGCACGAGTACGGCACGACGGTGGAGCAGATGGCGATGGTCTCCGAGAAGAACCATCACTTCTCCACGACGAACCCGTACGCGCAGTTCCAGAAGGAGATCCCGGCCGAGAAGGTCCTCGGCTCGCCCATGATCGCCCCGCCGCTGAGGCTCTTCGACTGCTCGGGGATAACGGACGGCGCCGCCGCCGTGATACTGACGTCGGAGGAGAGGGCAAAGGAGTTCACGGACACGCCCGCTTACATCATAGGCTCGGGCCAGTGCTCCATGGCGAGCAACCTGGCCAACTACAAGAGCCTGTCCACCTGGCACCCGCTAAAGATAGCCGCCAAGGAGGCCTACAGGTCCGCCAAAATCGGGCCGATGGACCTGGACTTCGCGGAGCTGCACGACTGCTTCACCATCTCGGAGATAATCGAGTACGAGGACGCCGGCTTCTGCGAGAAGGGCGAGGGCGGCAAGTTCATCGAGGAAGGCCAGTCCAACATCGGAGGCAAGATGCCCGTGAACACGCGCGGCGGGCTCCTGGGCACCGGACACCCGCTCGGAGCCACGGGGATCGGTCAGATCGTGGAGATCATGCAGCAGTTCAGGTCGACCGTGCCCAAGGAAAGGCTGGTGGATGGAGCGGAGATGGCTATGTCCCACAACCTGAGCGGGGCGGCGAACGTTCACAGCATCCTCGTTTTCGGGAGGTCGCCGAGATGACGACCATAGTGCTGCCGTACATGCTGGACTTCTACCCGCTCCAGGACGAGGATAACACCCGAATCCACCAGTTCTACGCGAGCCTCAGAGAGGGGAAGCTGATGACGACCAAGTGCAAGGACTGCGGCGGGCTCTTCTGGCCTCCGCGGGTCGCGTGCCCTGGATGCAACTCGGACCAGTTCGAGTGGGTCGAGCTCCCCGGCGAGGGAGAGCTGTACGCCTTCACGGCGATGCTGCTGGGCGCTCCCATGGGGATGGAGAAGGACGTTCCTTTCGTTCTGGGGATGGTGCAGCTTGACGGCACGGAGTTCAAGGTCCTGTCCCGCATCGGAAACACGAAGTACGAGGACTGCAGCCTCGGAATGCGCGTCAAGCTGGAGACGTACGACCTCGAGGACGGGCGGGTCTGGTTCAGATTCGTTCCGATCACAAGTGACTAGTGGCCTGGACTCGAACCTCCGCGAACGAAGACTTAAGTACAGCCTCCCCAATGAGCTCGCTGGAGGGCTTGCATTGTGGCCAGGAAAGGATGTTCAGCCGTCTTCTGTTGAAGTCCCTATTGTATCGGATTATGAGCGGGGCGAGAGATTCGAATGGAAGAGCAGGAAATCCGCTGCGAGGAAGTACGCAAAGCTGGGACTGGTGGGCTCCATCCTCATTGCCGTCGCGGGATTTGTCTCCATCATAACCTCTAGTGGTTACGGTTATAGCTATTGGTACTGGTGGGGAGGCTATTGGCCCATCGACACCATGGCCACATCAACCATGATCCTGTTCTCAATCGGCATGATTCTCTTCGCCTTCACGTTTCTGGGCTTCCACGCAAACCACAGGTCGGTTCTTGGGTTGGCCATCTTCCTCTACTCGGTGATTGCCTCATTCATCCTGCTCATTTCCATGGTGATGCTCCTCGTGGTGGGAGAGATCTTCGGCGGGTTCGGCCCGACGTTCGGTCCCCCGCTTTCGATAGTGCTTGGAGGGATTGCACTGGGCTTCATGGGAGTGGGTTTGATAGCGGACAGCAAGCACTTCCCAGGGCAGAAAATCCTAGTTCGCGCGGGAGTGATCTACCTCATAGCCAGCAGCCTCTTCATATCATTCATCTCAAGTTTCATATTTCCCATCATTTGGATACTGATCTTCTTTGGCGCGATCCTGTCTTCCGTAGGATTGGCCAGCATTGGGTCGACCATTCTGAAGGCGATTCAGCGAGGGGCGCTTGAGAAGATGACCGCAGAACGAGAGCCGCGGACGGAGTTGACGGAGTTCATATTCTGTCGCGAGTGTGGCAATGCTATCGACGGCTCGAAGTTCTGCCCCTTCTGTGGCACGGTAGTGGACCCGTTCGGCTAGGTCAGAGGGCTTGCCGAAGGGGAAAGGGACATCCCTCAAGACCCCGCTGAAGGTCAGGGGAAATTATGTTATACCACATCCTTGATTCACGGTCAAGAGGGGGAGGAAATGAAAGTCGAAGACATCAAGAAGATATGCGTTCTTGGAGCCGGAACAATGGGAGCTGGCATCGCTCAGCTCTGCTCGGTGGCCGGCTACAAGGTCACGATGCGCGATATCGAACAGAAGTTCGTGGACGCCGGGTTCGCTCGGATCAACGGTCCACTGGGGAAGAGAGTGGCAAAGGGCAAGATGACGCAGGAGGACGTCGACAAGATCCTCGGCAACATCGAGGGCACGACGGACATCGCTCATGCGGCAAAGGACGCGGACGTCGTCATCGAGGCCATCTTCGAGAACATGGAGATCAAGAAGGACCTCTTCAAGGAGATCGACGAGATCGTCCCGGAGCACGTGATATTCGCGTCCAACACGTCCTCGCTGAGCATCACTGAGCTCGCTTCCGCGACCAAGCGGCCGGACAGGTTCGTTGGCATGCACTTCTTCAACCCTGCGCCCGTGATGAAGCTGATCGAGCTCATCCGCGGCTCCGAGACGTCGGACGAGACGCTGGAGACTATCAGGGAACTGAGCGTCAAGCTCGGGAAGGAGCCCATCGAGGTGAAAGAGACGCCCGGTTTCGTCGTCAACCGCCTGCTTGTGCCCATGCTCAACGAGGCGTTCAACCTCTTGGACGAGGGCGCCGCTTCGCCGGAGGACATAGACAAGGCGATGAAGTTCGGCGCGGGATGGCCCATGGGTCCGTTCGAGCTGGCGGACTACAC
>JAGMAI010000105.1 GCA_023130895.1 Thermoplasmata archaeon | reverse complement strand
GAGACGGGCGACCCGAAGTTCCGACCCGCCCCGCTGCTGCGCAAGTACGTGCGCGCGGGCCGCCTGGGACGCAAGACGAAGAAGGGCGTCTACGACTACGAGTAGGTGAGAGCATGGTTTTCGTCAAGAGAAGAAGGGAGAAGGACATCGGCTGGATAACGGTCGACAGGCCGGACGCTCTGAACGCACTGAACTCGAATGTGCTGAAGGAACTGAAGGTCGCTGCTGACAGGATGGCGGCTGACGAGAAGGTCAGCGTCGTCATCGTCACGGGCTCGGGCGAGAAGGCCTTCGTGGCGGGCGCTGACATCAAGGAGATGCTGGGGAAAACGCCTCTCGAGATGAGGAGCTTCACCATGCTAGGCCACGATGCCATGAACACCATCGCGAGGATGGAGAAGCCTGTCATCGCCGCAGTCAACGGATATGCCCTCGGCGGCGGGCTGGAGCTCGCTCTTGCGTGCGACATCAGGATAGCGTCCGAGAACACGATGCTCGGCGTCCCGGAAGTGAAGCTGGGCATATTCCCTGGCTTTGGCGGGACTCAGAGACTCACCAATGTTGTGGGCAAGGGCTGGGCCGCGGAGATGGTCTTCACCGGCAGGATGGTCACGGCCAAGGAGGCCCTTTCGATGGGACTCGTGAACAAGGTCGTCCCGCTCACGGACCTGACGAAGGAAGTGAAGGGTCTCGCTGGAATGATAGCCAAGAACGGGCCGATAGGTGTGAGGCTCGCGAAGTCCGCAATCAACATGGCCCTTGAGGGCAGCCTCACTGACGGACTCGCCTACGAGCGGGAACTCGTCTCTCTGGCGTTCTCGACCGAGGACAAGGAAGAAGGGATGAAGGCGTTCCTCGAGAAAAGGAAAGCGAACTTCAAGGGCAAGTAGTCAGACTATCGGGTACCCGCCGTTGACGTGGATCGTCTGGCCGACGATGTAGTCGGCGTCTTCAGAGCACAGAAAAGAGACAGCGCCCGCTACGTCCTCTGGTCTGCCCAATCTCGCCGCAGGAATGCCGCCGAACTTCTCCTTCCTCTGCTTCTTGGTGTAGCCCCTCAGGATGGCAGTGTCGGTAGCTCCAGGCGCCACGGCGTTGACCCTTATGCCAAGCCGCGCCACTTCGAGGGCGAGGGACCTGATGAAGCCTACGACGCCCGCCTTCGTGGCCCCGTAGTGTGCGCCCTGCGTCAAGCCGCTGAAGCCGAGCAGGGAAGAGATATTCACTATCCGCCCCCAGTGCGCCTTCTTCATCTGCGGGACAGCGTGCTTGCAGCAGTAGTACATGCTGTCCAGATTCGTGCCAATGATATGCTTCCAGTCCTCGTCCGTGAGTTCGTCAAACGCCTTTCTGGGATATATGCCAGCGTTGTTCACGAGAACGAGCGGCGGGCCCATCTCCACGTCCGCAATTGCGAACATCTTCAGAACCTCGTCCTCTTTGGAGACGTCGGCGCCCACTACAAGACCTCTCCGTCCGGTCTTTTCGACCCCGGCCAGTGTCTCGTTCGCCTTCTTCTCGTTCTTCAGGTAGTTGATCACGACGTCGAACCCATCCTTCGCCAGTCGAATGGCGCAGGCGCGTCCGATCCCTCGCGAGGCTCCAGTGACAAGCGCGACTCGGCTCAAGACGTCACGGCTCCTTCATGAACTCGATG
>JAGMAI010000104.1 GCA_023130895.1 Thermoplasmata archaeon | reverse complement strand
CGCAGGAGGTGGTTCCTGATGGGGACGAAGGGATCGGAGTACTGGCGCTGGAAGGAGTACAACTGGAAGTCGCCGGAACTGAACTGGAAGGATTTCGACATAGTCACGGCTGGCGTGGACATAGGCTCGGTGAGCTCCCAGGCGGTGATAATGGGCGACAGTGAGCTCTTCGCATACAGCAACATGAGGACGGGTTCGGACAGCCCGGAGAGTGCTAGGAAGGCTATGGACTGGGCGCTCAAGGACACTGACATGACCCTGGATGACATTAGATACGTCATAGGCACGGGCTACGGAAGGGTGAACGTTCCCTTCGCCAGCAAGGCGATAACGGAGATCGCGTGCCACGCCCGCGGTGCGAACTGGATGTACGGACCCTCCATAAGGACCGTGCTGGACATGGGCGGTCAGGACTGCAAGGCGATTCGATGCGACGAGAGGGGGAAGGTCACGGCCTTCCTGATGAACGACAAGTGCGCCGCCGGCACGGGCAGAGGCATGGAGGTCTTCGCGGACCTCCTGTCGGTGCACATAGAGGACATCGGTCGCCTGTCGTTCGAGATTGACGAGGAGCCGCCCGAGGTGAGCAGCACCTGCGTCGTCTTCGCCAAGGCGGAGGCATCCCAGCTTCTGAGACAAGGCTGGCCGAAGAACAAGGTCATCGCCGCCTACTCTTCCGCCATGGCGCACCGCGTCTTCACGCTTCTTGAGCGGCTGGGCGTGGAGAAGGAGTTCGCCATCACGGGCGGTATCGCGAAGAACGAGGGCGTCGTTAAGAGAATCGAGCGGGAGCTCAAGATCGAGGCCCTCAAGACGGAGAAGGACACCCAGATTGCGGGCGCGGTCGGCGCTGCGCTGTTCGGAAAGACGCTCGTGGAGAAGGGAAAGGCATGAAAGCGAACTACGGCTACAAGGACGGCTCGGGCGAGTACTTCATCACCATCGACACGGACAAGTGCAACTGCTGCGAGGAGTGCGTGAAAGTGTGTCCCGCAGGCGTGCTTGAGATGGTGCCCAACGACTTCGACATCGAGGCCGAGAACATGCCCGCCGTCACGGAGAAGGAGCGCTGGAAGATTAAGTACACGTGCGCGCCGTGCAAGCCCGTGGACAAGGAATCCACGCCGCCGTGCATAGAGGCGTGCAAGGAAGACGCGATTGAGCACTCCTGGTGATCGGGATTGAGTCGCATGGTATCCATTCGCATCGATGAAACCGAGGTCTCCGCAGAGGACGGAGACTCCATTCTGCAGGCCGCGGACCGGACGGACGTCTACATCCCCAGGCTGTGCTACCATCCCAGCCTGCCGCCAGGCGCCGGTGGAAAGCCCGCCGAGGTCGTGTATCGCGGGGAGGAGAAGTTCGAATGCGCGTCCCCGCAGGAGTTCGACGGCTGCAGGTTGTGCCTGGTCGAGGTTGAGGGAGAGGAGGAGCTCGTCCGCGCGTGCGACACGCCCGCCGAAGAAGGCATGATCGTTCGGACAAACACCGAGCGCGTCGTCGCGGAGAGGCGGAAGAACCTCAGCAAGATACTGGCGACCCACCCGCATGTCTGTCTGACGTGCGAGCAGGTTGAGGGTTGCCCGCGAGAGCCGTGCTCGATGGACGTCCCATGGGAGGAGCGCTGCTGCCCGGAGCTCGGGCGGTGCGAACTGCAGAAGGTTGCCGAGTACATCGGCATACCGATCGACACGCCCAGATACGTCCCGCGAAAGCTCTCCATTCAGGATCAGGAACCGCTCATCGTGCGCGACAACGAGCTCTGCATCAACTGCACCAGGTGCGTCAGGGCGTGCGGCGAAGTGCGGGAGATCAACGCGCTCGGCTTCATCTTCGACGGCGAGAACTACATCGTCGGCACGGTGGCCCCCACGCTCAGCGAGTCGGAGTGCAAGTTCTGCGGCGCTTGCGTGGAAGTGTGTCCGACGGGTGCGTTGCAGGACAAGGGCATCGAGTTCGCCACCCGCGAGACGGATCTCGTCCCGTGCAAGAGGGACTGCCCGGTCGGGATCGACGTCCCGCGATACATTCGACTCATCAAAGAAGGGAAGTACGCTGACGCGACCGCTGTCGTGCGGGAGAAGGCGCCCTTCCCGCTGACGCTCGGCATGGTGTGCTTCCATCCGTGCGAGGAGACCTGCAGGCGGGGAGAGGTGTCCGAGGCCATAGCCATCTGCGGGCTGAAGAGATACGCCGCCGAGAACGACGACGGCTCGTGGAAGAGCAGGGCCAAGACCCGCCCGGACACTGGGAAGAGCGTCGCAGTCGTGGGCTCGGGGCCCGCTGGACTGACGGCCGCCTACTACCTGAGGAGGCTCGGGCATTCGGTCACGGTCTTCGAGGGCGATTCGGAGCTCGGCGGGATGATGCGCTCCACCTTCCCGAGCTACAGGCTGCCCGACGAACCGCTGGACAAGGACATCGAGAGCATCCTCGAGCTTGGCATCGAGGCGAGGACGAACACGAAGATCGGCGAGTCCGTATCGCTTGAGCAGCTCAGGAACGAACACGACTCCGTCCTTCTCGCCACGGGAGCGCAGCTCAGCAGAAGGCTGGACATCGAGGGTGCTGACCATCCTGACGTGCTGTGGGGCGTCGACTTCCTGCGGGAGGTTCGAACGGGAGCCGCCAAACCGCTGAGCGGAACGGTCCTCGTCATCGGCGGCGGGAACGTGGCGATTGACGTTGCGCTCTCGGCATTGAGGAACGGCGCCGAGAAGGTGGACCTCGCGTGCCTGGAGTCGGACGAGGAGATGCCCGCCTTCGAGTGGGAGATTGAGGAGGCCCGCAACGAGGGCGTGAGCATGAACACCTGCTGGGGACCCAAGCGCATCACGATCGCGGATGACAAGGTGACGGGCATCGAGCTGAAGTGCTGCACTCGCGTGTTCGACGACGACGGGCGCTTCAGCCCGCAATACGACGAGTCCACGTGTACGATGATGGACGCTGACTACGTCATCATGGCGATAGGTCAGGCACCCGACTTCTCCTTCCTGGGCGAGGATGTGCAGACACGTGGACCGGTGATCGTGACTGACGCTTCAATGGCGACCAATGTATCAGGCGTTTTCGCGGGCGGGGAAGCCGCCAAAGGGGCCGCTTCGGTGATAGACTCGATCCAGACAGGCAGGGACGCAGCCATCTCGATAGACAAGTACCTTGGCGGGAACGGAGAGATAGAGGAGGTCCTTGCGCCCGAGGTCGAGTTCTCTCAGAGCTTCGGCAGGGAGGAAGGCTTCGCGGACATGAAGATGACGGAGATGGCGTCGCTCCCGCTCGAGGAGCGGGCGAAGGGCTTCGACCAGATACAGCTAGGCTATCGTGAGGAGGATGCCCGCCAGGAATCGAGCAGGTGCCTGCAGTGCGACATGCGGCTCAAGCTCGAGAAGCCGAGGTTCCCGCCTGAGAAGTGGCTCACGTTCACGGAGGAGAACATCGAGACCGTACCTGAGGCGGACGGCGTCATCCAGCTGCTCGACGAAAAGAAGGAGATCGTCTACATCGTAGGATCCCAGAACGTGAGGGCGACTTTGGCGGGAGAGCTTCAGACGAAAGAGGATGTGAAGTTCTTCACGTTCGAGGAGGACAAGATGTACACGAAGCGGGAGAGCGAGCTGATACAGCAGTTCATTCAGAAGAAGGGCAGCATGCCCAAGTACAACGATGAGCTGGATGATCTGTTCTAGACGTATGGATCAAGCAGACGTGTTGCTCCCCTCTGTTGTGTGAGAAGAGTCGAGAGGAAGTCACACGATGGAGACGACCCAGGTCGTATCCTCGCTCACCTTCACCCAATACGCTTCCCCCGCCAGAAGGACCTCTGCGTCTGGAGCGACCCTCAGGAAGTACGGGGGGCTTGGCGCGTCGAAGGCCTCCACCTGCTCCACTGGTACGGACGCCTTCAGGTCCGCGACAGTATACGTGGTGTTGAAGGACGGGAAGGAGACAAGATTCCAACCCTCGTACAGATGTATCATCGTCTGAGCGGGAACGATTCCCGCCACGGTGAGATTGGAGTTCGCTGTCACGTTCACCCATATTCCCATCGTATGATTCACGCTCCACAGTCCTCTCCTGTAGCCCTTGGAGGTCATGTACCATTTCCATTCCTGTGAGGAGGAGTCGTAGTACCACGCCTTGTCGTACCTGACTGTCTGAAGGACGGTCTCGATGCTCTCATCGGATTGGATGAGTGGGATGGATACGAGGTTCGGACCCGAAGCGAGCGGGCGTGTGAACTTGGCGGCCTGATTGGAAGAGCATGACGAATTATTCGAGCTATCGACGGCGCAGATTCGGTAGAAGCGATTTGAGGAATCCCCCTCTCCCGCAAGAACATCAGTGTACTCACTTGTTCCATCTGGAATAGAGTCGTAGAATTCATACCCCGCTCCGTCAGAATCAAACGAAGTGTTTCGATAGACGTAGTAGGCCACAACGCTATTCGCTCCACCAGCATCATCTGGAGATAGATTCCAAGATAACGTCACGTTCTGGGGATTCTCACCGCTTAGAACTGCGCTCAGGTTGGTGGGAGGCATTGGTGGAGGGGGTCCAAGCACTTCTATTGGAACACACGCTTGGTTGTTGGACTCGTCCGATTCTCGGATGAAATCATCAGGATCCGCTATCACGCAAATCTCATGATTTCCACGGGGCGTAGCTATCCATGTCTTGAATGTCTGTCCTATGCCTCCACTGTGTGCGATGAAGCCGATGGTCCTATCCGACCCTATCTGATCTCCGAGAACGGGATCACCGTCAAAGAATCTCACAGAAACTCCGAAAGCATCCGCGTAGCCCACATTCCTCACGACTACGTCTATCCTCACGAGCGTCCCGTTCGCGACTGAGTTGGAAGGAGTGAGAGTGATATCGTCCAGGGTTACTACTAGGTCTGCCAGGATCTCACCGAAGGCATAGTTGAGATTCCCATTGGATTCATCATAGTAGCTGATGTGAGGATTACCCATGGAATCGACTGCAATTGAGGCATATCGTCCTACACTGCCGGAGGAGGCCACAATCTCGCTTTCCCAGAATCCGCTGATATTTGTAGAGTATCTGAGATCTCCGTGCGTTCTGTCATAATAGGCGATGTGCGCCTTGTCATTCTGATCAATACCCAGATAGCTGAAGAGACCAACGTCTCCAGTTGCATCCACTGTTTCCGTATTCCACATCCCACTCTCGTGGTAGGCATGTTTCAAGTCCCCGTTCGTTGCGTCGTAGTAACTTATGCGGGGTTCGTCTTTGAAGTCGAGAGAAATCGACGTCCAATAGCCCACATCTCCCGAAGAGTCGATGGTTTCGATGCTCCACGGGCCTCCGTTCTTGAAGGCATACTTGAGGCTCTTTGAGCTGGCGTTGAAGTAACTGATATGAATCCTGCCGCTCGAATCGATGATGAGCGATGGATAAAGTCCAACGTCCCCAACTGAATCAACGATTTCAGCACTCCAGCTGCCTAGTGTGTCGTTTGCATACTTGAGGTCGCCATTAGAGAAATCGTAGTATGCCATGTGAATTGAGTTGTTCGAGTCAATCACGATAGAGGTGTTGCTTCCCACACTTCCCGCGGAGTCCACGGTTTCATTGAACCACGGGAAACCTGGGCCTCGAGCGTATTTGAGGTCTTCGTGTGTCATGTCGAAGTAGCTGAAGTGTGGATCTCCCGTTGAGTCGATCACAATGGAGGTCGACCAGCCCACGGCATCCACCTCGTCGACGCGTTGCACGTTCCAACTGCCCATCGGATCCCTGTAGACGTACTTCAGGTCATCATGGGTGTCGTCGAAATAGCTGATGTGCGGTCTTCCTGCCATGTCAAGTGCAATGGAGGAATATTCGCCAACATCATCCTCCACTCCCTTATCGACGACTTCCTGATTCCACGTCCCGTTCACTATGGTTGCGTATTTGAGATTCCTGTTAGTAACGTCGCGATAGCTAATGTGAGGGACATTCGACTGATCCGTGGCAATGGAACAGTCAGCCCCTACCATCACATCCGAATCAACGGTCTCTTGGATCCAAACGCCACCAGATTTCGCAGCATAAGTGAGGTCGTCATTCGAGCGATTGAAATAGCATACGTGAGGACTACTAAGGGAATCTACAGCTATGTCGTTGGACGTACCCCGTTCTGCCGGTCCCGCTACCGTTTCGTTGGTCCAGACCCCACCTCGTCTGACAGCATACTTGACGCCGACGGAGCGATCAACGTAGCTCAAGTGGAGATTGTCTTGGGAATCGATCGCAAGGGAATGTTGCACATCCAAGAGTATCACTTGGACTGCTGTCTCCGTGATCCATACTCCGCTCTCCTTGAATGTATGCGATAGCGTCCCTGGCGCGGAGGCAAACGCGATATGAGGAGCGTCATTGCTGTCAAGAGCGAGGGATACATCTAGACCTATATCCTTTGAGGAGAATATCCCCTCCTTGCTCCATGTGGCGCCACTCCTAACAGCATACTTGAGAATTGGGTCAGCACCAAGGGAGGGGATAGAAACATAGGCAATGTGAGGACCGCCACTTTTGTCCACTGCTATTGACGTCCACCATACATTATATGGCTGGTCGACCGTCTCGGTGATTAGGAACGGAGGGGCTAATGTCTTCTTTGCATATTTGAGATCTCCATTCTTGTGATCCACATAGCTCATGTGTGAATTCCCGCTAGCATCCACTGCGATGGAAGTGTACCACCCCACTTCTCCCGCCGTGTCAAGCGACTCAGTCTTCCATTGGCCACTGGTCTTTTCTGCATACATGAGGTCTGCGCCCGTTAGGTAGAGATAGCTTATGTGAGGATTCCTATCAGAATCCACAGCGATAGAAGTGTGCCATCCGGTGGCGTCACTGCCTCCACCGTCCAGGACTTCAATGGACCAGTGAACGTGTGAAGCGGAGACCTGATGGAAATGATAGCCGAACAAGCAGAAGAAGAAAGAAGACACAAGGGCCCCGACAATCAAGAGAGTCACCACAGCTCTGATGTCCTTTCCTGTTTGCGAGGCTCTTCTTGGCTTCGATCGGCAGCGAAAAGCCCTATGCCCGTTCTGAAGACATATCCTTGCCTTCGAGCCCTTCAAAGTGAACATCGTTCTGACATCCCCCACAGAGTACACCGTCCAACCTTTGTCCAGCTCAAGAGAGACTGGCGAACTCAAGGGTTTCATATCTGGCACCTCAGTCGGAGAGTCACGCTATCTCCACTCCTTCTCTCAGCGCCTCCCTCACGATGGTTACCCTCTTCCTCAACTCCTCGAACTCCTCAGGCGTATAGCACACGAAATCGACGGGGTAGCCTATCTCCTGAACGACGTGCCATTCGTGGTACAGCTTCGAAAGAAGGCTCAGTTTCCTCTTCCGCTTGCTCACAACCAGCAGGTCTATGTCGCTGTCCTTTCTCCTCCTGTCTGTGACCTGCGAGCCGAAAAGGATCATCCTCTCGATCCCATACTTCTTCGCCACTCTTCTTCTGAACTCCCTGAGTATGGGAATCACTTCAGGGTTCGCTCTACCCATTGCACCACTTCTCTCGTTGCCTCGACGACAGAAGACACCTTCCTCTCGTCGAAGGAAACCTCCACGTCGGGGTACCTCGTCACCGTGTAGAAGGGCGCTATTAGCTCGCATAGCTTGACAATAGTGTCGGGAGCCTCGACGCTCTTAGCCAAGTAGACGAGGTCGTGTGTCCTCTCGAATCTGTCCAGCTTCTCAATCTGCAGAGCCTTCAGCGCCTTCTCTGCGGCCTGTTGTGAATAGAAGGCCGCCGCGTTCAGCATGCCTCCTTTCAGGTTGTATTCTGCCGTCTTCAGGTCTGTGATGGAGTGCTTCCACCACTTGGAGGCCTCTTTCATGTCCGTTCCTTCAATGTCCCCAGCCTATATGGATTTTCCTTCTTGAACGCTCAAGGGTTTCGCTGAATCAAGAAGTCCGCCTGCCCGCATGAGGTCTCTTGGACTCACGCATAACTACTCAGGGGCGTACGGATGTATCTCGTCCAGTCTTGCCTTCCGCGGACCATCGTCCGTCCTGATGATAACCCAAGGGTTGCCGAAGAGCCTCATGAACTCCTTGCACCTGCCGCACGGTGGTATGATTCCGTCATCGCCGTTCTTGTGCCAGCACGCGACTATCGTGTCCACTTCCGTGTGACCTTCGCTGTACGCCTTCCCCAGGGCCGTGTACTCCGCGCACATCGAGCAGGGCGCAGATTCGGGATGGTCGATGTTCGGACCTGAGAAGATATCGCCGTCTTTCGTGCGCAGGGCGGAGCCAACCGCAGACAGCTTCTCTCCGTTCCATCGAAAACTGGAGAATTTCTTGGCAACCTCGCGGGCCAGATCAACGAGCTCTCTGTCCTTCTCGTGCAAGGGTCTCATGAGCGGCTGATATGCCTGCCGCGTATAAAGGATTCTTGTGAACACCCGAAAAGATAAGGAACACCGAGCGCTATTCTCTCCTAGATGTGTCCCGTGGAGGAGATCGCATTCGAGGAGATACTGGAGGACCCCTTCAAGGTCAAGATGCTATCCGCGGGGCAGATCGAGCGCACCCAGAGGAAGCTGAAGACGCTTCTTGACATGGAACCCGCGCTCGTGCGTCTCCATGACCCCCACCCGGCGGTAATCATCGGGGACACCCACGGGGACCTGAGGACCGTCGTATCGATCCTGAGCAAGGAGTTCCTCCCGCCAGAGGACAGGCCATACCTCATCCTCCTCGGCGACTACGTTGACAGGGGCCCGAACCAGGTGGCGACGGTCAACCTCATCAGCATGCTGAAGGTTCACTTCCCCGACCGAGTGGTCATGCTCAGGGGCAACCACGAGAGCGAGGAGATGAACAACATCTACGGCTTCCGCCGAGCGGCTACGGACCACCCGTGCGTCGGAGAGTCAGGATTCAAGCGCTATCAGGATGTGTTCGGGGCCATGCCCCATTGCGTCCTGCTCGAGTGGAACCGCGTCTTCGGCGTCCACGGCGGGACTCCGTTCGACCCGCACCACGAGGGCCCGTTCTCACTGGGCGAGCTGAAGGCTCTCAAGAAGGCCAAGCGCCTCGAGGACCTGGAGGAAGCGAGCCGCCAGATGATGTGGGGCGACCCGAGCGAGGACCTGCGGGCCGAGGAGGGGTACGAGTTCAACTTCAAGCGCGGCTTCGGGTACCTGTTCGACCGCCGAATCTTCGACGAGTTCATGGACGGCAACGACATCTCGCTGGCAATAAGGAGCCATCAGATGTTCCAGGAGGGCTACTGGTACTTCTTCGACAACCGCCTGCTGAGCATCTTCTCGACGCGGCACTACGACGGATACAGCATCGAGCCGCACTACGTGAAGGTCGACGTCGACGGCGGCCTGCAGCTCCTAGAGGTCTAGGCTCCAGATGGCGCCTTCGTCCTCGACCTTGAACCCGACGGACCTGTACACCCTCTCCGCAGGAGGGTTCCACTCGTCCACGCCGACGTAGAGCGTGTCCATCCCCTGGTCCCAGTGCCACCGCATCCCGTTGTGAAGGAGGGCTTTGCCGATGCCCTTGTTCCTGTGGCCTTTGGCGACTCCGAAGAGCCTGATCCATCCCGCATCGATCTTGTGCACCTTGTTGTACTTCAGCTCGATCTCGGAGATGCAGACGCCAACGACCTTGTCGTCCAGCGTGGCGAAGTTGACCCTGACCATGTTGGGCGACGACTCCTTCCACTTCCTCAGCGAGTCCATCGTGTTCGGCGCGTAGTTCTTGTCCTCGGAGAAGGCGTCTTTCTCCAGGGTCACAAGGTCCTTGAGCTGCTTGTCCTTCGCCTTGCTCAGCATGAAGTCCCTGAACTTCAGACCCTCTGGTGGCTCGATCTCCGGCAGTTCCCTGCCCTTCTTGACCAGGAAGAACTGGCGGTGGACTGCGCTGAAGCCGAAGTCATGTCTGACCGTGTCCCTCCAATCGGTCCCTTTCAGGTCGAAGTACTTGGCCTTCCGGATACCTTTGGCGCGGAGGTAGTCCACGGACCGCTGCACGATCTCGTTCTCCACGCCTCTCGCCCTTTCCTCGGGATGAACCCACACGCCGAGCCATCCGTCGCTCTCTCCCGCCTGCTGGCGCAACTTGGAGACCCTGGCACCGCCGTAGCCGAGCAACTTGCCTCCTCGCTCCGCGACCCAGTGACCCTCCACATCCCACTCCTCGTGCTCGAACGTGTTCTTCCTGAACTCCTCCTCCTCGTGGATCTCCCAGAGCGGGTTGTCTCGGTTTGAGGCGTTGATGACACCCAAGATGACACGCAAGTCTTCCACTCTCGGATGTCGATACTCGATGCTGGACATTGCTCCAGGAAATCCCTTCGAACCAGATAAGCCTGTTGGTCATGCACAATACATATAAGCGGCACTGGCTATCGTGCTTCAGAATGACCAAAGGGGAGGAACTCGTCAAGGAAGGCTGGGAGAAGCAGTCGACCCTCTCTGAGCCCCGCCTGAGCGAGGCGGTGGAGATGTACAAGGAGCTTGGCTTCGAAGTCAGGATCGAGCCAGTCGACCTCGAATGCATGGACGAGGACTGCAAGGAGTGCTTCGTGGGCGAGGACTGCAAGGTCATCTACACGCGGAAAAGAACCCTTTAAGAACCCCTATCGCTTTTCCCATTAACCCTCGGGGAGGAAGGACATGGCTTGGCT
>JAGMAI010000103.1 GCA_023130895.1 Thermoplasmata archaeon | reverse complement strand
CCACTTGATGTGGTGCTCCACGAGGTTCGGGTGGGGAACCGCCCTTCCCACGACCACGGTCACGTCGAACGGCTCGTCCGCCTCTACACTGGTAGGGGCCTCGATCTCGGGCGTGTGCTTCTCCTTGAGCGTCGCATCCTCTTCTGCCTCTTTCGAGTATATCAGGTCTCCAATCTTCTTCATGCAATTCCTCCCCGTTGATATGATAGATAAGCTGACGCTCGTTGGATATCCGCGAGGATATTAAACACTTTTCAACGGGCTTTGGGCTGGAAAACAGCGAGTGGGCTGTGCCCAGCAGAAGGAGCTATTCTGACTTGGGCCAGTCTTCCTTGTCCTCGATGTTGTCGATCCTGTAGTCCCCGCCCTGTTCAACCTCGGGCTCCTTTGCCAGCAAGTAGAACGGAAGGGCGAGAATGGAGACGATTCCGATGATGATGATCCCTGCGACTATCACAAAGAAGACGATAGCCCCGAGGAAGACAATGACGGCGATCAGAATCCCCAGTATGTAGAGCGCGAAGAGAACGGCCACCAGTATGGCCAGGAATACGACCAGAGCTACTACCGCGAATTTCTCGGGTTTCATTCGTATCTCACCCTATTTGCCCAATTGAGTCCGTCCGCACGTCCTACCTGGGCGCGAGCTTGCTCAGGGTCGCCGCGAGTTCGGCAAGATTCATGGACTGAAGCAGGATCTTACCAGGACCTTTCAGTGTGGTCAGGAAGATTCCTTCTCCAGCGAACATCATTGTCTTCAGCCCGCCTGCCCTCTGGATGTCGTATGACACTGTGGCATCCCAGCCCACGACCGATCCTGTGTCCACCTTGACGGTCTGACCGGGCTTCAGATCCATCTCGACGAAATCGCCAGTCGCCTGGATGAACGCTGTTCCTTTGCCAGATAGCTTCTGCAGGATGAAGCCCTCCCCGCCGAACAGAGACGCACCCAGCTTCTTCTGCCATGCCATGTCGAGGTTCACGCTGTTCTCGGCACAGAGGAACGCGGTCTTCTGGATCATGAAATCCTTGCCAGGGGCCAGCTGAATGGGCATGATCGTCCCCGGAGCGGATCCTCCGAAGCCCACGAATCCCTGGCTCCGAGTTGGCGAGAACTCCGTCAGGAAGAAGGTCTCCCCGGCGAGCTTCCTCTTGAGTCCTTTCATCATTCCGCCCTTGGCCCTGGCTTCGAACACCATGTTCCCGCTCATGTAGACCATCGTACCCGCTTCCGCGTAGACCTTCTCGTTGGGTTCGAGCTCACACGTCACTATCTGGAGATTGTCTCCTGATATCTTGTACTTCAAGCAAATACCTCCATCTGTCCCTCAGATCTCTGTTGGTTCCAGGGGGACATTTGGAGACCTTGATTTGGATATATAAAGCTAATCGACGCAAGTTGTGGACACTGAGGCGGCCAACTCATTCCAACCCGTCAACACTTTTTTATGCTACTGCTTTCTTGGTGTCTGGAACAGAATGAAGATCGTGGACTACGACGACAAGTACGCGCAGGAATTGGCCGACATGTGGAACGCCAGCGACGAGGGTTGGCCTGGCGGGCTGACCAGAGGCGTTCCCATGACCCCGGACAAGGTCATGGAGAGCGAGAGGAGGATCAAGTGCTATGGCCGGTTCATCCTGATGGAAAAGGGCAAGGCGATCGGATATGTGCGCGTGAACCCATACTTCG
>JAGMAI010000102.1 GCA_023130895.1 Thermoplasmata archaeon | reverse complement strand
CACCTCGAGTCCTCGTCGAAGCCGTTCTCCACGAGCCTGTCGAACATGCCGCCGGTCTCTATCGCAATGGCGAAGTCAACATCGGAGTCGATGAAGCGTATCTTGTCCTTCTCGACGTTGTACGGGATCCCGTACCCCGAGTCCCCGACATCGTCGCGGCAGTTGATCTTCTTCTTCTGTCCCTTCCTGTTGGTCTCCTCGATCGTGACGTTGCCCATCACCCTGGCACCGTCCTCCTCGGGCCTGAGCTTGAAGTCCTCGCGCATGCACCCCGTGATTATCTCCATGTCCTCCGCGAGGTGGTTGGATTCGTTCTGCGACCCGAACTTCGCCAGCCCCCAGCCCTCCGAGATGTAGTACATCTCCCTCAGCGTCGAGGACTTGGACGCCTCGATCATCTCCCTGATGAAGTCGAGCATGTACATCGTTCGGAGGAGCATGTATGCCCCGCGGAGCTTCTTGGCGGTCCTCGAGCCCTTGGCCTTGCCGTACTTCCAGACGCCCTTCCTGGGCATGAAGTTGATGTTGCTCTTCGTCCTCAGCGGGATGCTCATCCCCGGGATGTCGCCGGACTCGAGCTGGTCGTAGATGCTCTCGGCGATGTGATAGAGCTCCTCAATAGGCTTCTGATTCCTGTTGTTCTCCATACGAGTCCTCCTCGAGTTCCTCGTCAACCTCATCGTAATCGACTTCTTCCGCGGGTGTCTCGTCCGCCTCTGGCGCCTCGTCCACCTCGAGCCGCTTGAACTCCCTGACCTCGATGTCCCAGTCACCGGGCAGGGGTTCGGCCCCGATGATGAACTTGGGATTGATCCCGCTCACGTACAGCTCGGTCTCGTCGTAGTCGTCCGAGTCGAGGCCCGAGAGGGTGAAGGAGATCTCCTCCTTCTTGGACGAGGGGATCCTCTTCAGCGTCCACGTCACCTTCCCGCTGTCCTTCACCTCGCTGGGCTTGGGGTTCACGGAATCCATGTCCAGGTTCCCGTCCGGAATGATGGCGTGGAGCGTGAGCTTTTTCGCAGTGGGAGTGTAGTTGTACACGTCGATCGTCACCCTGTGCCTCTTCTTCGAGAACTCCACGCTCTCGTCTATCCAGATGACGTCCATTATCTTCGTTATGGTCCTGTCCAGGTTCGGGATTTCCCGATGGATTATGCCGGCGCTCTTCGTCGCGATCTCGGGCAGTATCTTCTGGACTATCTCGAACTTCTCCTGCGTCTTCGCCCTCTTCTTCCTCTTGTTGAGGTGCGTCCTGAGCTTCCTCCCGCAGGCCATCAGCCCGCGCTTGATCTCCTCGGTGATCAGGGCGATGTTGGCGACCGCGTCCTTCGCCTCCGATGTGAAAGGCACCTTCGTCGAGGCCAGGTGAACGAGGATTATGGCAGGTCCGAAGGGCAGTCCCCTCCCGCCGCGCTGCTCCAGCCCGTACCTTCTCCAGTCGACCTGCTCCAGCCCTACCGTGAGGGCGCATCCACCCTGATGGTAGAGCAGCGGCACCCTGTTCGCGTACCTCAGGACCTCGACCTGCTGGTCCGCGGGGATATCGCCCCCGTAGACGATGCCGACCTCCACTGCGAAGGGGTTGCCGGCGAACACGGACGCCTCGCGCGTCACGGGCGGGCAGTAGAACTCCGGCTTCAGGTCCCCGAGCACGTTCTTGAGTCCCTTCCTGATGAGCCTCTCGCCGATCGGGGACAGACAGTCCGTCGGCGGGGACATTATCTTGACCTTCTTTATCGCCTTCAGTATAGCCCTGCCCTGCTCGAGGTTCAGCCTCTTCGGCTTCATGTCCTGGGGGATCTCCGCCTTCTCGCAGATCTCCCTCGCCACCCTGTAGCTTATCCTCTCGAACTCGGTCTTGAGGAAGGAGACCATCTTGATGTTCTTGGTGTACTTGGCCATCTTCATCAGCATTCCGAGCTCGATCCCGTACGGGTGCGGCCTGATCTCCTTCGTGGGCATCGGGAGCTCATCCGTCGCCCGCTCGAATATCACGTGCTCCCCGTTGGGTGACTTGTACTCGATCCTGGCGTGCGGGTTCACGATCGCAGTTGCCCGCAGGTACTCGTACACGGACTGCTTCCCGCTGACGTACCTGCCGCGGACGATGGCCTCGAACCGCGTCCCGTGCTCCTTGTCCCAGACGACGAAGTCGTCCCTCACCTTCTGGGGCTTGTTCTTCTTCGTGTCGAGCATTAGCTCGATCTCGTAGGCGACGTCCTGCTCCACCACCTTCGTCCGTATCTTGGCGGGCCTGCCGGTCGTGAGCTGCGCGTACATGACGACCGCTGAGATCCCGATTCCCTGGGCCCCCCTCGCCTGCCGCAGGCTGTGGAATCTCGACCCGTAGAGCAGCTTGCCGAATATCTTCGGGACCACCCGTTTGATTATGCCGGGTCCGTTGTCCTCGATTATCACCTTGTACTCGTTCCTGGAGAGCTTCTCCAGCTCGACGTAGAGGTCGGGAAGGATGCCCGCCTCCTCCGCTGCATCGAGACTGTTCTCCACTCCCTCCTTCACCGACGTGATGAGCGCTCTCGTGAGCGAGTCGAACCCGAGTATGTGCTTGTTCCTCTCGAAGAACTCCGATACGGATATCTCCCTCTGTTTCTGAGCCAGCCTCTCGGCTATAGATTTGACTGCCAAGCTATCCCCATCCCATCCATTGAATCTTTATCTATATCGAGACTGAGATATTTAAGTTTGATGACTGGACAGGGAAGTGTTCCCGCCGAGAACAAGTCCGAAAGAGCCGCTTACGCCGCTGAGGACCTCACTCCTCCGGCTCGGGCTCCTCCTCCATCTCCTCTTCTTCGCCCTCCTCGAAAATCGCACCGCAGTGCGGGCATCGGATGGCGTCGTCATGGACAGCCCGCCCGCAGTTCGTGCACTCGAAGTCCGGGATCTTGGCATCGGCGGCCTCGAGTTCTCCTGCCTCGCGCAGCCTCGTATCCCACTTCGTCTTCTCGATCCTCGACTTGCCGACCCACCAGTACATCATGACGAAGATGAAGAAGAGTATCGTCGTGAATATCATGAAGGTGAGGATCAGCTGGAAGTTCCATGCGTATATCGTCCAGTAGTCTGCGTTGTACGGACCTGGAACCTTGAGATAGGCATCGGAGAGGGTATCGTAGTAGAGTGTGTCAACCGATGTGCCGTTGACGTCCGCTGAGAAATGGGTGGCGTACAGCCCTTTGGGCAGAACGATCGAAAGGTGGTATTCCTTGCCGTCACTCGCATCGAAATCTGAATCGTCCGTTGCAGTCATTTCGTAGGTCACACCGGAGCCTTCCTTGTATTCCAGGGCCTCCGAGAGATGGGCATAGACCAGGATCGTGCGCATATCGGTCTCGTTCGTAGTGATCGTCAAGGTGAAGTGGAATACGGTATCAGCGGAGCCAACGGTCGGGGTGAATATCCCGTTTGAGATGGTCTTGTTCTCGTCTGAGCTCGTTTGTACCGGTACCCTGTAGTTCATCACATCCTCGGAGTAGAGCAGCCCGACAATGGCTGAATTCGCGAATATGACGATTACGCCAAGGAGCAGAAAGAACCTGAACCTCTTCTCTCCCATGTAATAGGGAATCCCGAACATGCTGATGGGGATGAGAATCGTCGCGAGACACTGGTTCAGGAATACCAGTCCTACGTTGACCACGATGACCAGGACGATGTACGCGGGGACGACCCACTTCGATTCCTTGAACTTCTCGAACGACTCCCGGAAATCCATTGGCGGCGTTAAGAATATCCCGCATATATAACGTTGCTGAAACCTTTATATGATAGTGGGTCGATAATTCAGGTTCCCTGGTGAGACCAATGCCCAGAATAGTGATAGCGGTGGGAGGGAACGCGATCCTTCCCCCGGGTGACAACGCCGTCGAGGAGCAGGCGTCCAATGTGCAGAAGATCACTCCTCACATCGTCAGCCTCGCGAAGCTGGGATACGACGTCATACTGACGCACGGCAACGGACCGCAGGTGGGCAACATCCTGCTCCAGAACGAGTGCGCGAGGGAGGTCGTCACCGCCAATCCCATGGACGTCTGCGTGGCCGAGTCGCAGGGGCAGATCGGGTACTTCCTGCAACAGAGCATCGTCAACGATCTGAGGAAGGAGAACGAGTCCAGGCCCGTCTTCGCGCTGGTGTCGGAGGTGCTGGTGGACCCCCAGGACGAGGCTTTCAGGAACCCGACGAAACCTATCGGGCCGTACTACAAGAGGCGCCGGGCCGCGCACCTGATGAAGAAGAAGGGATGGGTCATGAAGGAGGACGAGATGCGCGGTGGCTTCCGCCGGCTCGTCCCATCACCGCTGCCGCTCGAGGTCCTTGAGATGGAGGGGATCAGGGAGTACTTGAGAATGAAACCCCGGGGAAAGGTCATCATCGTGTGCGGCGGGGGAGGGATCCCCGTCGTCAAGGATGGCAAGAGATACGAGGGCGTGGATGCGGTGATAGACAAGGACCGCACCGCCAGCCTGCTGGCCAGGGAGCTGATGGCGGAGACGCTCGTCCTCATCACGGACGTGGAGAGAGTCTCGCTGAACTGGGGGACGAAGGAGCAGGTGGAGCTGGACACTATCACTCTCGCGGACGCCAAGAGGTATCTCCAGGAGGACCAGTTCCCGCCCGGAACCATGGGACCGAAGATCCGTGCGGCGGTCGAGTTCATCGAGGCGGGCGGCAAGAGGGCGATCGTGTGCTCCCTGGACGGTTTCCCCGAGGCCATGGAGGGGCGCGCGGGAACGACCTTGGCTCCCTGATCGGACGAAACCGTTTTCAACCACGAGGAGGTTCTCCAGTCGATGGGCAAGATCGAGGATCAGATGCAGGACATCGAGGATGAGATCCAGAAGACCCCATACAACAAGGCGACGCAACACCACATCGGAAAGCTGAAGGCCAGGCTCGCGAAGCTCAGGGAGAGGCTGGAAAGGGGGCCTGGAACGGGTGCCGCCGTGGGCTTCGGCATCCGGAAGTCCGGGAACGCGACCGTGGGGATCGTCGGACTCCCGAACGTGGGGAAGAGCACGCTCATCAACCAGTTCACGGACGCTGAGAGCGAGGTCGGCGACTATGACTTCACCACGATCAACGTGATACCGGGGGTCATGCTGTACAGGGGAGCGAAGTTCCAGCTGTTCGACATGCCAGGCCTCATCGACGGCGCCGCCAGAGGGCGAGGGCGGGGCCGCGAGGTCCTCTCCGTCGCGAGGTCCTCTGACCTGATCCTCCTGGTCGTCGATGTCCGCGATTGGGACATTGGCGTGCTCGTCAGCGAGCTCGAGGCGGGCGGCATACGGCTCAATCAGAGGATGCCGGAGATCACGATCAAGCGCAAGGAAAGGGGCGGCCTCACCATCAGCTCCACGAGGAAGCTGACGCACGTGGAGGAGGGCGTGATGGAGGGGATGCTCCGCGAGTGGGGACACGTCAACGCCGACGTCCTTGTCAAGGAGGACATCACGGAGGCGAGGCTCATCGATTTCTTGGCGGGGAACGTGGCCTACATCCCCGGGTTCGTCGTGCTCAACAAGACCGACCTCGTGCCCAAGAAGGAGATCAGCCGCATCACGAAGAAGCTGAAGCCGTGGAAGGCCGTTCCAATCTCTGCGCTCAACGGCAAGGGCCTGGACGGGCTCAGGGAGAGCATATTCAGCGAGCTGGAGTTCATCCGGATCTACATGAAGCCGCAGGGAGGGGATGTGGACCGCTCCGAGCCGCTGGTCGTGAAGGACGGTTCGACGGTCGGCATGGTCTGCGACGCCATCCACCGCGACTTCCGGGAGAAGTTCAGATACGCGAACGTCTGGGGCGGGAGCGCGAAGTTCCCTGGACAGACGGTTGGGATCAACCACGTGCTCCGGGATGAGGATATCATCACGATAGTAGTCCAGAGGTGACCATCCTCTGGGTGCATCCTGATGGGCAGACACACACCCTTCAATGCATTCCATCCTTTTTGCGAGTTACTGGATGGCCTCTCTCGGGTTATCGGCGAAAACGCGAAGTAATTCACGCAAAAGACCAAAATGTTTATCTTCACCCTGGTCGATAGAGCCAATCACTCCTAAATGAATCCCTCGGATTCGCAAGGAGCATTCGCAACGCGATGGAGGAGAGGTAATGGAGCTCAGGACGGGGGGACTTGTGAGTTACTGCAAGAGAAGACGAAGTGTGCGGTTCCGTGGAGTTGTGCCTGCATTTGTCATCCTGGTTTTGCTGCTGACTTCCCTGAATGCAGCGGCCTGGTTCGACAACGTGGAAAGCGGACAGAATGGCTGGACGCATTACTGGATAAGCGGCGCATCGATACCGGACGAATGGACGATATCGAGCACGAGATATTACAGTGCGAGCCATAGCTGGCACAGCGGGGCCGAGATAGTGAACTGGGCGAATGGAGGAGATACTGCTCTGGAGAGCCCTCCGATAGACATCACAAATGCCAGCGCATCCCATCTTGGCTTCTCACACTGGTATGAGTTCGACTATTGGGGTACGACCTATCCGGACGGTGGCATTGTGGAGATCAACAACGGGTCAGGATGGCAGCAGATCTATCCGGTAGCAGGCTACGACAATGTCCTCAGTGTGGGCTACGACAATCCTCTCGAAGGATTGCAGGCGTTCACTGGATTCTCCACGAACTGGACATATGAGTCGTTCAACATATCGGCATTTGTGGGGAGCGTCATCACAATCCGATTCCATGTGGGCTGGGATATGGGCACTACCGGCATCAAGGAGGGGTGGTACATCGACGACATCGAGATCACCAACTCCACCGTCCCACAGCACGATCTTCTCATCAACGGTCCGAATGTCCCAGGGTGGGTAGAACCGAACATACTCACCACTGTGACTGGCTCGGTCAGAAACAACGGACTGAGTGATGAAACGAACGTCACTGTCAACCTGACAGCCGACGGCGTCCTGGTAGACAACGTAACAGTTGGCTTCCTCCAGAACGGCACGACCTATCCGCTGACGCTCTACTGGACGCCCACTGTGGAGAAGGTGTACAACCTCTGCCTTGAGGCTCAACCCGTTCCTGGAGAGGCGTTGACCACGAACAACAAGAACTGCGTGAATGTCGATGTCTACTCGGTAAAGGGCATGGTCCTATGGGACCAAACCCACGGCACGGATTGGGCGACCTGGTACCTCACGCTCATAGGAGAGCTCCAGACCCAGGGATACCAGATAAGCTATCAGAATACGACTCCGATAACTCAAGCCGACCTCGCCGGGTACGATGTCTTCATTATCCCGCAGGCATCCATGACCTATTCGTCCAGCGAATTGACTGCAATTCAGAACTTCGTCTCATCCGGAAACGGACTCTTCGTGATAGGTGATGATTTACCGTCGATATTCACATCTCTCACATCATTTGCCGGCATCTCCTGGATTAGTGGAGGGTCGAGTGGGACTACGACATCAATCACGCCGCATCAAGTGACCACGGGAGTGAACTCGGTGTATCTGTCCAGCCCGATGACTGAGATGATGATCTCCGGGAGTGCCATCAGTCTGGTAAGGGATGTCAGTGGAGATAACGCTCTAGTGGTCTCAACCTCACCGGGAAGGGTTGCCGGAATCTCTGATGAGAACTCTCTGCAGGATGGTGGGATAACCCAGGCTGACAACTTGCCGTTGGCCCTCAATCTCATAGAGTGGCTTCTGGGTGTCGTGTATGCCCACGACATCGCTGTTCAGTCCTTCGATGCTCCGGCAAGAGTCGACCCAGGAATCACTTTCTACGTCAACGCCTCAATAAAGAACGTCGGACTGAACGACGAGACGAACATCACTGTAGATTTCAAGGTGGATTCCGTTCTGAAGGACAACCTCACGATACCGTTCCTTGCAGCTGGGGCCTCGCAACCCGCGAGCTTCAACTACTCCTCAACTGTCGATGGGCTCTACGTTGTAGAGATATCTGTCCAGCCGATTCCGAATGAGAATTCCACGATGAACAACAAGATCAACAGGACCGTGAACATCGGCGTTGCCGTGAGAGTTGGGGTGTACAACCATGCTTCCACTTTCGACATCTCGTACTTCACTGGTTCCAATGGCAACTACTACTCCACATTCCAGACCGTCCTGGACGACGACCCCCTGGGCAGATTTCAGACTACCATCATTTCCAATCTCTCGCCTGCAACACTGTCTGGCATAGATGTTCTCTTCCTACCTGACAACGCGGTACCGGATTTGGATCTCGCCAGTGTTGGCAACTTCTTTGCCAGCCGCGGAGGGATCGTCGGCATCGACAGTTCGGCCTGCTATATGGCCTATTCGGGCTTCCTCTGGCCTTCCGCCTCAGGAACGAACGGACACATGACCTACTGGGATGATGGCAGCAACTGGGATGATCAGCAGATCCTCATGATCCACGACATAACCGCCGACTATCTCATAGGACCTATCTACAGTTCCCGCGGGAGCAGGGCACGTATGCATATCTCGATGCTGACGGCGGATACGCTTGTCCTGACGGGGAGCACGTGGTCCCCCACGGAGGCATATGTTGTTGCGCGCGAGGACCCCGGTTTTGGTAGGGTTGTGGAGCTGGGTCCTTTCGACTTCTTCCTGCCATCCGATCTATACGAAATGGTCAGGGATGCGGTCTACTGGGCAGGCGGTGCCGTCCCATACGAGCATGACGTAGCGGTTTCATACTTCCAACTCCCCCGCCACATCCAACCCTATGACAACGTGACGGTGAGTGTGGACATCAGGAACGTGGGTCTGAGCAATGAGACGAACATACAATACAACTTCACGGTTGATGGAGTTGTCGCGGACCAGGGAACGATACCCTTCATGTCCCCTGGACAGGTCAACACGACTGCTTTCGATTGGACTCCCACAATGAACAAGACCTACAGCCTCTGCGTTGAGGTCGCGCCTGTGCCAAACGAGAATGTGTCCTCGAACAACAGGGTCTGCAGAAGCGTAGGCGTCAGGGAAATCGAGGCCTTCCTGCTCTTCGATCAGACTCACTTCTGTGAGCCTATATTTTACTTTACAGCGTTGCGGGGAGTCCTGACCTCGCTTGGTTATGTCGTTGACACACTGAGCACATCCCCGCTCACGGCCTCCGCGCTTGCGGGGTATGATGTACTTGTTCTTCCAGATCCGAAATCCTCTTACACGTCCTCTGAACGTTCAGCCATCCAGAGCTTCGTAAGCACAGGCCACGGGCTTCTGCTGGCGGGAGATTCCGGCTCTTCCTCATACACGGACATCACGTCGTTCGCTGGCATCAGTTGGACATGGGGCGGGAACTGGGGAGTCACTAGTGACATCGTATCGCACGACGTAACAGAGGGTGTGACGTCCGTATACCTGCCGTCGCCTGGGCGTGAGGTTATCGCGGGTCCCCAGGCAACCAGCCTCATCCGGGACCGCCTAGGGGACCATGTCCTTGTGGTCTCGGAGACGCCAGGACGAGTTGCAGCCTTCTCCGATGAATACGCGTTTCAGAACTGGGACCTCAATACATCGGACAACCAGCTCCTGGCCACGAATCTCATAGAGTGGTTGGTCGGTAGGAGGTACGATCACGATATTGAGGTGCGCAATCTGGACGTTCCACCCACGCTTGAAAGGTGGTACACCTACCAAGTGGAAGTGGAAGTGCGCAACTTCGGCCTGAACGATGAGACAAACGTGACGGTAACACTCAGCTACGACGGGGCCGTGCTGAACACGATTGTGATACCATTCATGGCAGTGAACGACACAGAGTTGCTGTCATTTGACCTGGTTCCGACCGCCATAGGCTATCATGACGTTGAGGTGCGGGCGATTCCGGTCCCGAATGAAGGCGATCTCGATGACAACCTCCAGTCCGCTCAGGTGCTCGTGAGGGACACTAGACCTCCTCAGACACCGACCAATCTTCAGGCTAGGAGCACACCAGACCCGACGGCGGTGGAGCTAACGTGGAACCCCAACCCCGACATGGACCTTGCCTATTACACCGTTTACATGAGCTTGGACGGGATCATATACTACTTCGAGACAACGGTCAACGCGCCGGCGTGCAACTTCACAGACGGAGGACTCATCCCGCTCACAAAATACTACTATCGTATATCCGCGAGTGACGACATAATGAACGAGTCTCCGAGATCGAGTCCCGCCATTGGGATTCCAGGCCCGGACCATGATGGCGATGGTATCATCGACCTCTACGATACGGACGACGATGATGATGGCTACCCAGACGGGAATGACGACTTCCCGTTCGACCCGACCGAGTGGAGGGACACGGACGGGGACGGGATCGGAGACAACACTGATACTGACGACGATAACGACGGAGTGCCCGATGGTCAGGACGATTTCCCGCTGAATCCTGGCGAGTGGAGAGATTGGGACGGGGACGGGATCGGAGACAACGCTGACAATGATGATGATGGGGACGGCATTGACGATGCTCAGGATGACTTCCCGTACGATCCTTCGGAGTGGAGGGATACCGATGGAGACGGGATCGGAGACAACGCTGACAACGATGATGATGGGGACGGGGTACCTGACGACCAAGACGAGTTCCCACTAAACCCGGGCGATTGGAAGGACACTGATGGAGATGGCATAGGAGACAACGCGGACGATGATG
>JAGMAI010000101.1 GCA_023130895.1 Thermoplasmata archaeon | reverse complement strand
TCAAGGCAGCCAAGAAGTGGAAGGGCCCATCCCATCCGAAGCTCAAGCCGTTGCTGGCCACGGTGAAGGATCAGCTGAGACTGAAGCCCGATTCCAAGATCATCGTCTTCGCGGAGCTGCGGGACACGGTGCAGCACATCGTTGGCCTCGTGAAGGATCTGGACATCTCCGCTGAGCGGTTCGTGGGCCAAGGCACGCGCGATGGGAGGAAGGGGATGACCCAGAAGCAACAGCAGAAGACCCTTGCGAGATTCGAGGGAGGAGGCTTCAACGTCATGGTTGCCACGAGCATCGCCGAGGAGGGTCTCGATGTGCCTCAGGTCGACCTCGTCATATTCTACGAACCCGTCGCCAGCGACATAAGGCTCATACAGCGGAGGGGGAGGACAGGAAGGGACGCCAGAGGAAGGGTCGTTACCCTCACGACTGACAGGAGCGCGGACGAGAGGTATCTCTGGGCGGGGATCAGGAAGGAGAGGAAGATGAAGCGGCTCGTAGACAAGATCGCGGCCGCTGCGCGGAAGGGCGAGACATCCGACGAGGGCGATATCGAGTCCGGTCCAGATGTGGAGTGGAAGCCCAAACCGAAGCAGCCCACGCTCGATGACTTCGTCTAGCCGGTTGCGGAAGGTGACATCCATGGAAAGAAAGGAAGCTAGGAGCACAGATACGGAAGCAGGAGACAGAGTGCCCCCTGGACAGAAGGTCACGGAGAAGTTCCCCGTCCTACATGCGGGACATGTACCCGAGATCGACATCTCCAGATGGACCTTCGCCGTAACGGGCCTGGTCGAACGGGAGAGAGTGTTCGACTACGATCAGTTCATGTCCCTCGCGCATGTGGAGACCATGTCCGACGTTCACTGTGTCACAGGGTGGTCGAAGCTGGACAATCTGTGGGAAGGCGTCGGTTCCTCGGGAATCAGAGACCTTGTCACGATGTTGCCGGGAGCGCGATTCGCCATCATTCGCTCCTTTGGAGGCTTCACGACCAATCTCTCGCTCAAGGATTTCTTCCAGCCCGATGTTCTGTTCGCGGTCAAGCACAACGGTGAACCTCTAACACCTGAACACGGCTATCCGGTGAGACTGGTCGTCCCTGGATTGTACTTCTGGAAGAGCGCGAAATGGGTCACAGGGGTCGAGTTCACAGATGAGGACAGACCAGGGTTCTGGGAGACTCGCGGGTACCACAATCGTGGGGACCCATGGAAGGAAGAACGATACAGCGACTCGCCCGCACAAGAGGATGGACCGGAGGGGATTCAGACCGATAATGGTTTGGAACGTATGGAGAAGGCCATGCAAGGTGGCTGCTGGATGTGTTCCAAAGCCACAGGTAGGTCTTGCAGCAGGGAGCCGCCCGCCAAGCAGGTCAAGGGTCTACAAGGGAACGATTGACTCTCTCTCGATGGGCGAGGGGATCATAGAGGGCGGTGGACGATTCCAGCCCTTCGGATACAACGAGATTCCGTTCCCCGATGGGTCGCTCCTGGTCAGGCCAAAGAGCAGAGTTGCATCGTGAAGCCTTCATTGCTGGCGTTTCGTATAGGCAACGTATAGAGTGTGGATGAATGGAGGGATTGCAAAGAAACCCACAAGGAACATGACCAGAACCACTATCGAGACTTCTACGGGGAGAACGAGGACTCCAGATATCGATGCCAAGAGGATGGATGCCCCCGCTAATGCCCAAATCATAAGCAAGATCAGATCCATAGCCCATAGGGTTCTCTTTCCGAGCCATTTTCTGAGACGATATCCTACTGTGATTTCTGGAGTTGTATCATCAATGCCCGCAGACTGCAGATGCCCGATTGCCTTCTTGAGGTACGCTCTGATGTAGTTTCCGCTGGGGCTGCATTGCTGACAAGGATCATGGTATCCTCGGTGGAGGTGTTCCTTCTGACTGACGATGCTCTGAAGGTATCCAATCGTCTTGGCGGGAATGTCCATTCCCCTCTGGATACACTTCCTCAGCCCTGACATGACCAGTTTCAAGTCCTTCGAGAAGGCCTCATGCTCCTCACTCATCAGGTCTTGCTTGCCGTAGGAATATGTCTCATCAACCCAGGAATCGATGTTCGTCGCTGCAAACTGGACACGTTTGCCAGCTCTCTTTCTATCCCTGTCTGAGAATTTTCCATAGCTCTTGACGTTATCTAAGAGACGACCCAGAAGGACGACTAGCTTCTCGCCTGATGTCAATCCCGGAAGTGAGTCGATCTTGTCAGCGAGGGGCACGAGGATCACTATAAGAGCCACGATGGGGAAGGCCAGCAAGGCATACCACGATGGTAGGGCTGTAGAAGAAGGATCGGATGAGAGGATAACGAGGGGCGCTATGGAAACAGCCAGGCAGATAGAGATAACTCCCAGAGTCCACTTCCAGATTCTCGCTCTCTTGACGATTTTCTCAATCTGCTCCTCCGACCTCAAGTTCAATCCCTCACCCCTTCTGAACGGCGTTCACCCTGATAGCTCTTTCGAGACTGAGCCACCCCTCCCGAATGTCGCCTTCTTATGGAACGATGACGTTTCTTGCTCTGAAGCTCGGAAGGATTCAAGAAGAGGAAATCGCATGCCTCTCCCCATGAGTGATGTATTCCTTAGCCATTCAGAACTGGATGCCGACCTAATCAAACTTGTCATGGTCTCCATAGAACGCCTCGACCTCGATGTTGTTGTCGAAGAGGAGCGGGACAACTATGGCGATGAAGTGGTGGAGTCAGTGCAAGATGCACTCAAGGATTGCGATTGCTTTGTAGTGATTCTGACAGAGAGAAGCATCAAGTCTCCTTGGGTGAACCAGGAGATCGGCTATGCCTGTGCTCTGGGCAAGGTCATATTGCCAGTATGGGTGGGTGAGGTTGAGATTCATAGGTCTGGCATGATTGCTGGGAAGAAAGGTGTCAGAGCGAAGTCCGAAGATGAGGACTTCAATGATATGATGGGTCGTATCCTCGGCTTCCTGATCGAGCACTTTGACATCAAATCCTTCCTGGCCTTCTGTGAGGAGTGCGGAAAGGAAGACGAATGGCACTTGCCAGACGATGATGACCTTTTCAGATATTCCAAGGATGGTGAGCCAATGTCCGATTCCTGTAGTAAGTGCGGGCATGAGAACCACGTGCATCCACTCTCGTTGCTCACCATCACCACGGCAGAATGACTCTTGACCCCACCATATCCCCACGTGTCCTGCGGAGCTTCGCTGCGCTCAGCATCCGGCGATTTTCCCGACGCAACGCCCCGATTCTCAACCTGTCTGGCTCGAAAAGAGTTGGCCTATTAGTGTATCATTGTGACAACTTGGGTCACATTCGCACTTTGTCGATTGTGAGAAAGACTGAATCTACCGAGAGGCGGCAGGGGCCCCGGGACCTTCACAACATGTCGTACTCCTCATTGGTCTCTGACATTTGTGTATGTACGAGTTTGCTGGCGGGTTATCTCAAGTGGGAAAGAATCGATCCTTGAAAACAGTATTAAGGCTCTCACAGCATAATGTAGAGTTGGATGTCTAAATGGGAGGACTCGATTGCGAACCTGGTTCGGGACCTTGGACTCAACATATCAAAAGTGGCAGAAGAGAGTGTCCGCAAAGGATTGCTGTCGAGGAGGTGGCAACTGTTCCGTAAACTTGTCGTCAGTGACTTTAGGTACGGACCTAGTGGGTCAGGCTACAATACCAAGCAGTCCACAACAGCCAGGCAAGTCTGGGACCCTTTCGACATTCACGATTTCTATAAATCGAACATAGAAAAGCTTCTGGAGCTGGAAAAACTCGCTGATTCCATTTCAAGGAGATACGGTACTAAACCTGCTCAGGCAGGACACAAAGTGAAGATGCTCGCAATGGCAATCCTAGGTAGAACCCTAGATGGGATGAAGGAAAAGGAGCTGAACGATTTGATTCTGGCTTTCAGTAACGATGTTGCAGGCGGACCGACCGAATGGCGTGTCAAGTCACATATTGAAGGTATATGGCTGGAACCTGAAAGAGTAGAACTCCATGAGAGCACAGTGTTGAGAAAGCCTACCCCCGAAGATTTCGAAAGAGAACTACCTGCGGATATTGCTGATGTCGACCTGCCTAACAAAGCTAGCTGCGTCCCTGGAGGAATACTTGAATGCGATATCCGTGTGACATCTGATCTCGAGCGCGAAGCTTGGGTCAAAAGAGAAATGCTTGCCCTTCAGCTTTTTGATGTTGGGTCCATCCATTCATTGATAACACACTACATTCCTGCCTCGTTCTTGGCTATTTCCTTTTCTACGTTGACCAACATAGGATATGTGGCTACAAAGAAATACCTCATCGGCTCCGAAAGAGTTTCAATCCTTCAGACCTTCACTAGGGAAGCGAGACGCATTATTCCACTCGATGAGTTTTTGTTGGATTCTGTGCCAAAGGATTACTTGACAATGGCTATTCAAAGATATTCCGAGGCTCTTCTGAAACCTGACCCTCCAGAGTCCAGGTTGACTCTTGCAATTATGGGGCTTGAAGCACTGTATTTGAAATCAGAGGAGAGATCCAAGCTCCGTCGTAGACTTTCCCAAAGGACTAGCACGTGTTTGGCTAGCTTCAGCTTTGGACCCAGCCAAGTTGCAGATGATGTCGCTGAGGCGTACCAAACGCGAAGCACCTATGTACACGGTGGTCTCTTGAAAGAGAGCGAGCGACCTTTGATTGAGAAGACCCTGGATCGAATTCTGAACTACTTGAGAGTGTCTATAATCATCTTTCTCCAGATTAGAAAAGAAGAAGGTAAAGAGAGTTTCATTGACCTACTGAGAGAGTCTATAGGAGGAAAGAAAGGAGTGAGTGAATTGAATAGCAGGCTTGAGAATCTAAAGGTCCAGCCCCCAATTCACGCCAATGTTCAGCTATTTCAATCAGATAGGGGTTTGCCTGGTTTGTAAAGAAATGTCAATGTTCAATATGGAGTCCGCCATTTCACAGGATGAATGTCAGCCGTCGCCTACAGTCTGGCCAGGAATCCACCTGTGAGACAGGATCATCAAGGAGGCGATAGATGACGATGGCAGATTCCTGCCCCAGATGGCTCGCCGTCGGTCGGGCCGACAAGAGGCTGATGGACTGCCGACAGCATCCTCACCTCCCACGTTCATGGGCAAGACACAGGATCATTGCAAGAACCAACACGAGAAAGGCAAGGATTACGAGAATGGTCGATAGATGTGGTAGGATGGATGCGGAGGCAAGCAAGACAATTGCCAGAAGTAGTGGAATGCATCTGGCCAGTCTCGAAGGCTTCCTCATGTGATCCCTCTGGGAGATGTTGGGAAAGAGGTGGAGGCATCGGCTCGACGCAAGTCCATTTTCATTGTGCCGAGCCGGTATGACAGTTCTGACTCCCCAGCATCAGAAGCGAAATGCCTTCCATCTATTTATGACTCCTTGGACATGTAGTTTCTTGCACTCTCGATTGGTGACGGGATTGTCGAGAGCAGTGGACGATTCCAGCCGCTCACCTGTGAGGAGATTCTTCCCAACTGGCTCGCTGTAGGTCAGTCCCTCGGGCAGATTTGCATCGTAGGCCCCACATCCGACCCCAACGGCGCGCGCTACGCGCAACTTTCTCTCTCAATTCTCAAGCAAAAAGGTTTCGCCGCCAAGGTGTCTAGCTCGGTCATCAGTCGATTACAAAGACAAACAACCGCGTGACCGGCATCGAATCTCCAAGAAAGGAGGCCACAAGATGTCGCACTTCCCTATGATTTGCGACAACTTGAGAATCTGATGCTATTGGATGTGCACTGTCCAAACAACGTCTGCGTCTACCCTAATCCAGTACCCGTATCCCGCCTGAAGCACATCCGCATCGCCAAGAACTCTCAGACAGTATGGTGGACTTGATGGATCGTATCCCTCCGCCCTCGTTGCTCCCACTTCCGCCTTCAGGTTCGCTACCGAGTACGTCGCGTTGAACGAGGGAAATCCGACGAGATTCCATCCTGACTCTAGATGAATGGATGTACCTGTTGGAACGATTCCCGCTACTGTAAGGTTTGAATCCTTGGTGACGTTCACCCAAACTCCAATTGTGTGATTGATGTTCCATAGGCCTCTCCTGTAGTCCTTGAATGCCATGTACCATTTCCATTCTTGAGAAGGCGAATCGTAGAACCACGCCTTGTCGTAGTTCACAGTCTGGAGCACGGTCTCGATGCTATCGTTGGATTGAATGAGAGGGATGGAGACGAGGTTCGGTCCCGCCGCGAGCGGGCGGGTGAACTTGCCCGCCTGTCCATTCCAGCTTCCACCATCAAGGCTGTCATTCGCCCGAACATAGCAGAAGTGGTTCCTCGAATCTCCCTCACCTACGCGCTCATAACGGTAGATTCTGGTCCCCGCTGGAACTTCGGCAACAAACTCGTAGCCCATCCCCTCCTGGTCGTACTGGACCCCACAGTAGATGGAGTAGTGGTCAACATTCCCGCCAGGGTAGTCATCTTCCGAGAGGTCCCAAGAGAGAAGAAGGTCTTCCAGTGCAGGACCTGTAAGGCGGGCATCCCTAATGTCTGGGGCACGAGGGGGGAGTTCCATGTCGAGGACGATTGTGATGGTCCGACTTGCGTTCATCAATGGCACTGCCTGTCCCGTCACACCATCTTTCGAGGCCGTAACAACGTGAGGAGTGCGCATCTCCTTCTCCCCCGGGTCCGCGCCGTCATGATCGCCGTTAGTATCGTTCTGGAGGTACTCCCGAACGACAAGCCATTTGAGATATCCATCTTCGTCGGTCATTCCCGTACGAGTAATCTCGCCGAGGGTATCTCGCACCTCAACATCCGCGCCCGGTACTGGACTGTCGCTTGTGTTCAGCACCCTCACGTGCATGAACCAATGGACCGCGAGGTAAGAATCCAGGTCCATGAAGAGGACGCTGTCCCTATCGAAGGAGGTGTTCGTGAGGGTTATGTTGCTGGTCCCGCTCGCCGGATGGTCATTGAGATTGACCTTGACGTCATATTGAGTAGAGTGAACAGTCGAATTGATGATATGGGACCCCGCGACATTGCCTTCAGTGTAGATCCCGATGGGATTGCCTGTCACTGTGGTGTTCTCCACTACGATCGGGTCCCAGCAACCTCCGAGAGTGTGCAGTCCCGCACCGACGTTGTCGACCATGGAGTTCCCGTGAAGATGTGTGCCGTTGGATGCAACCAGCATGATACCTGACCCCCAGTTGTTCGACCCTCCGTTGTGTGCAAGGTGATTGCCCACTAGCTGGCTTCCCTCGTCGCGTTGGAGGAATATGCCATACTGAGCCCAGTTGTACTCGAGGATATTCCCTTCTACACGCAAGGTGCCGCCGTAGGTCACGAGCCCGCTACCGTTGTTGCCAGAGATGTTGCTCCCCGCGACGAGTCCGGACGACTCCCGAGACCATACCCCGGTCTGATTGTTAGAGTGGATGTGACTGTTTGCGAGTACGAAGCTCGATTCCACGAAGCTCAGGGCTGCGCTAGAACCCATTCCATTCTCGTGCACGACGACTCCGTTCAGCTCGACCTGGGAACGAATGGCTCGGGCACCGGACACGTTGCAGAGAGTGATCGTCACGTTGTCCAATCTCAGGTTCCTCACGTCCGAGGCAGAGAGCCCCAGCACCTCCCCCCTGCTTACGATCGTGTCCCTAATCAGAACGTCATTGGAGAAGATCCTGATTCCGCCATTCCAGGTGGAGGGGCCGCCGGCGCCCTCCCCCCACAGATACTGAATCGAAGACCTCTCCACCGTCAGGTTCCCGTATACATCAAACCTGGACTTGAACCCCTGGCTCACGACCAACGGGTCGGCGGGGTCCCCCACTACTGCCGTCGAGTTCCTGTCCCAGACGGTGACCGTCGATTCATACATCGAGAGCCTGCCTCCCTCTTCCACGAAGATCCCGTACTGACCGTCAAACGTGGAGTTGATCACGAGAGTGACGTTGTGCATCGTGAGCCTTCCCGTCGCGTTGACCGTTAGATTGCCGTCCAAGACAATCGTCTGGTTCTCCCACAGCGAGGCGTTCCCGACCACGATTCCCGATGACGGATGGACGTCGCCAGAGAAGGCCACGGCGTTGGCTGTGTTCCCAGGGTGAGGCGTGAACGGCACGCTCAGGAGGGTGAGCAGGACCAGCACGACCGCAACGGCACTCACGTTGGGCCTGTTGTGATTCTGTCTCTGGCCCCTTGCACGGACTGGCATTCTGGGTTCCACCTCTCGGTGTTCTCGCTGATGCGAGTGCTATCGTTGGAGCGGTATGTCCGAGACTGGACTGGCAGGATCTGACCTTCCGTCGCTGCCTCGCCCTCGGTGCTGTAGATGAGGGATCCGAGCTGGGCTTGAATGCTCGGTTCCCTGCAAGGTTGATTGTCTGGTTCTATGGCAGATTGCCGAACAATGGGTCTCCCGATCCCGGGTCCCTCGGGGTGACGTAGGAGTCCCACTCTAGGTATGTGATGGGCACCGCGTAGATCGTGAAGCCGAACTCGATGACCTTCGAGGTCACATTGTATTCGAAGCTCCAGTTGGCGCTCCAAGGATCTTCGGGATCCTCGTCCTCTGTCATGCAGCCGTCGTCGTCCGTCACGTACAGCGTGGGCTCGAACGGCTGTGGAGGCGTCGAATATGGAACGATGTGTCCGTCGGTCACCAGGAAGGGATAGGTTCCCCAAGGACTCGGGTAGGGATCCGGTCCCCCCATCGGATCGTTGTAGTAGATGACCATTTCGTCTATCGTGGCGTCACCCTCGAAGTCCCATTCGAACTTCAGGTCGTCGCTGCCTGGGTCCTGAACGGTGGCCTCGAACTCTCCAACCACGGGATGGGTGTACTGCCAGCTTCCTGCATCGTTGTTGATGTCGTCGGCCACGTCCTTGAGGTCTTCCAGTTCACCCTCCGTTGGGTCGTTGTACGGGATGCCGTCCTCCATTCTCAGGATGGCGTCCTCCGCGATGAAGATGAACTCCTCCACCGACTGTGCCGACGTCAACGGGTGGTTCAGCGGACTGTCGATGAACAGGAATCCGGCGGCGACGTTCAGCCACACGGTGATGAGCTGCGTTCTCAACTTCTGCACCATCGTGGACCCGCCCATCTGCCCTATTGTGAGGTTCTCGCACACCTGCTCCTTCGTCGTCAAGCCGCTCCACACGGTCGAGTGGGCAGCTATGTAGTCTATGTACTCCTGCCTGATGCCCACGTGGTCCTGGGAGGGCGGCGGGTTGTGCTGGCCGAAGTCGCACTGCTTCTTCCAGTAGCCGTGCGTTCGTTGCTTGTTCTCGTGAAGTGTCGAGTTAATCTCGAGTATATCTGGACATACGTTCTCCACGGTAACCTGCTTCGTCACGCTGTCCGTTGCTCCGAGGTCGTCGGTGACCTTTAACGTTACATCATAGATGCCGTTGTCGCCGTAGGTGCGAACGGGATTCTGGTGCGTGCTAGGCGTAAGGTACTCGAAGGTCCACTCCCACGAAACGATTGTACCATCTGGGTCACTCGAATTGTCGGTGAACTGTATCTGGTCCCCCTCGTATGGCAGAGGCGGCGACCATGTGAAGTCCGCGACCGGGGGCTCATTGGGCTGGTAGTAGAGGACCTGGATTCCCCTCCCCATGTTTCCGGAGATGAGGTCCATGTTCGCTCCATCATACCGATACACCCTCCCGGTTCCTGTTGCGGTCTCATAGTACGTTATGTCGGCTCCCATACCCAGGTAGAGGTAGGTTCCGTCAGTGGCCATTGAAATGACCCCTTCACGTGAGTTGTTGACCCACCAGCTCCAGACATTGATCGTGGGTGCAGACCCGTCCCATCTGAGTAGACGAGCGGAGCTCGGATTGCTGTTTCCAGCGTCTGTGCCAATGTACATGTAGCCATCGTAGAGTTCCAGCTCCCAGAAATTGCGATAATTGGATTCCCGGCTTAGGGCAGTGTACCAGTTAGTTCCGTCCTCTGTTCGATGAAGCCTGCCATAATAGGCGCTCGCGTAGAGATGGTCATCGCCGTCGTGATAGTAGTCCTGGATGTCCCATATACAGCTTCCACTGCGGTTTGTGATATAGTCGAAACCTGAGGTGACATCGTAACGGGCTAGCCTGTCGTAGTGTATGTCGCCGAGGTAGATGTAGCCATCCCATACGTGGGCGGCTCTGATTCCGTCCCAGTCATCCTCCTGTTGCCCGACCAGGGTCCAGCCTGGATCATCATACCTGTACAGGTACGCGTCTCCATAAGGCATCCAACCCAGGCCTGCATACAGGTTGTCACCGTATACGGTGAGGGTATGCACTTCTCCTGGATTCCAGCTTCCAACCTGTGTCCAGCTAGAACCATCATATTGGAACACCCTGCCCGCTGGACCGGACTGAGTGTCCTTCGTGCCCGCGTACAGGTAGCCCTCATGGTAGACCAGGCTGAGAACGGACCAGCCAAGGTTTCCGGAGATCGTATTCCAAGTCGTGCCTCCGGCATACCAGTACACGATACCTGGGTCCGTCCCTCCTCCGTATATCCCAGCAGAAACGGACTGCGCGGAACTCTCCGTCGGTACAACGACCATAATCACACTCGCAACCAAGCACACAAATATCGAAACCGAAATGGTTTTCTCAATACATTTTTCTCTCATGTGTTTCCTCCCCCACATGTCGGAGAAGTCCGTTGTACGGACATCTTCCATGAGGTCTTCGTTGAACAGGATATTTAACGATGTGTAAACAAAACCAGGAATCCTGGGATTGGATAAGATCTCTGCCGAAGCGCGAGGATTCACAAGGAGGTCTCCAGGTGCCTAGCTCTCCTCGCCGTTCATTATCGAGTCCATCTTCTCGTCGACCAGGAAGACTACGCGTCCGAGGAACTGGCCCGTCTCCGTAAGGCTGTATTCTTTCGTGGTCCTCCTGAACTCCGTCCTCACTTCCATCTCCAGGAGGTCAAGGTCCAGCAGTGCCTGGAGGCCGGAGCAGGCGGTGGACTTGCACATACCGGCCTCCTTCACGAGGTCGGTCAGGGTGACGCTTTCCCGGTGGTAGGCTTCGAGGAGGATCTCCAGCGTGCGGTATGAGTTCGTGAGATATCGGTCGATGTTCTCTCTCTTAGTCACAAGCGGGAGCGAGTCGAAGAACACGGACAGCGGGACAAGGAGCTCTTCGCCCTTTTCCGTGGGCCTGTACGTCTTGGAGTGGCCCGGGCGGCAATGCTTGGCCGAAAGCTCGATGAGGTCCAGTCCCGCGAGATGGTTGACTGATGAATAGGCGCCGCTCTGGCTCAGGGACGCCTTCCTCATCAAGCCCCTTATCGTTATCTCGCCTTGCTCCTTGAGCAACCTGAGAGCCCTCAGACAACCCTTCGGTCTTTCGATGTGCTTGATCCGCAAGAACACCCTCCACGGCTCCTTGCACGTAGTCAGGAAGTGCACTGAACTAGACTCAAATGGGAGTATGGTACTTCAATGCGGCGACTACATGTATATTTTCGAGGCATAATAGAAGGTTGTGCAGAAGCACGCGGTCCCCGGCGCTTGCGCTTACGGACCAGCAGGAATCGGCAGGATTCTTGGGAGAAGCCTCAGAGTGAGACATGTTCATCCGTCTTCAGCTCTACGTTAGTATTCGTTTTGGCGGGAGCGTTCGAAAGCCCTCCGCTCCTTCGTAGTGCGGGAGAACAGAATCGCCAAAGACATCGTCCTCTATCAGGGCTCAGGAATGTGTCGCACTTCATTATCAACGAAGACCAAAGCGTTCGGCCCGTGAATGCTAGCAAGAGAAGATAACCTGAGAAAGATCGTTGATACCGCCAACATCGACACTTTTGGAACATACCATATGTGCAGTCTGCGGAAGAGCAAGAGATCAACGAACGGCGGGCAGAGAAGTTCACGATTAGTTGATACCAGCCAAGAACCCTCTTGGGCTTCAGCCCAGAGATGAATTGTTCATTTCTCGTCGGAGAGATGGAAAGATATAATAGATTGGAGGTGGATATAAAACAAATAGATGACACCCACTGCTTCCAGAACTGTGTCAAAGGAAAGGGTTGTTGGCTTTCCGAGGAAATGAGGAGGCGAGAGGATGTCTCTGTAGGAGGGGAGTGTATGATAGAGGCGAGAATAGCATTGAAGAGACTCGACAAAGGGTGTTCAAAATTGTCGATTTTAGTCGTTAGCACGTTCGTACTTTCGAGCTTTGCAATGTCGATGACCATGCCGCTTGACAAGATAGAGTCGGCATCTTTGGCATCAAGCCCTTGGCCGATGTTTCGTCATGATCTGAGTCACACTGGAAGGAGTCCGTACGATACGAGCGGGAATACTGGCAACCTGAAGTGGAATTACACTACTGACGCTGAGATATTCTCGTCACCTGCAATTGGCTCTGACGGCACCATATACGTCGGCTCGACCGACCGCAACCTCTATGCCATCAATCCGGATGGTAGCCTGAAATGGAATTACACAACGAAAAGCGATATTACATCTTCGCCCGCAATCGGCTCCGATGGCACAATATACGTTGGCTCGTGCGACCGCAATCTCTATGCCATCAATCCGGATGGTAGCCTGAAATGGAATTACACTACTGACGCTGAGATATTCTCGTCACCTGCAATGGGCTCTGACGGCACCATATACGTTGGCTCGTATGACGGCAATCTCTACGCCATCAATCCAGATGGGAGTTTGAAGTGGAATTACACTACTGACGCTGAGATATTGTCGTCACCTGCAATGGGCTCTGACGGCACCATATACGTTGGCTCGTATGACGGCAATCTCTACGCCATCAATCCGGATGGGAGTCTCAAGTGGAATTACACTACTGGGTATGTGGTGTACTCCTCACCCGCAGTCGGCTCTGACGGCACAATATACGTTGGCTCGTGCGACCGCAATCTCTATGCCATCAATCCAGATGGGAGTCTTAAGTGGAATTACACTACTGACGCTGAGATATTGTCGTCACCTGCAATGGGCTCTGATGGCACCATATACGTCGGCTCGCAGGATTCCAATCTCTACGCTGTCAATCCAGATGGGAGTCTCAAGTGGAATTACACTACTGACGATGACGTATTGTCGTCACCTGCAATCGGTTCTGATGGCACAATATACGTTGGCTCGTATGACGGCAATCTCTACGCCATCAATCCGGATGGGAGTCTCAAGTGGAATTACACTACTGGGTATGTGGTGTACTCCTCACCCGCAATCGGCTCTGACGGCACAATATACGTTGGCTCGTGCGACCGCAATCTCTATGCCATCGGACCTGCTGCACCAAACCAGCCCCCAGTTGCTGACGCAGGACCTGACCAGACCGTGAATGAGGGCGACCTCGTGCAGTTCGACGGAACAGGCAGCTACGACCCCGATGATGGAGTGTATGGTTGGAAGGTGCTCTCTAACATGTCCGTTCCGAGGATGAACCTAGCAGCTGCTGCTGTCGGACAAGAAATCTACGCAATAGGCGGGAACCTGGCTGACGAGGGGAGCCCGCCAAGTCCTGATTATATCGTTAGTACCGTGGAGGTCTATGATGCCTCGCAAGACCTCTGGTACGAGGGCGTCCCATTGCCCTCCAATCGCTCCCAACTCGTTGCTGCAACTGTCTCAGATAGGATATATGCCATCGGTGGGATGGGAAGCGAAATGGTGCAACCATTTGGTGCTCTGGGCCTGAATGAGGAGTTTGACCCGGTGAGCGGTCAGTGGAATTCGAGAACTAGCATGTCTACTCCTCGTGCCGCATTTGGAGTAGCTGTTGTTGATGGGAAGATCTTTGCGATTGGGGGCTACTATTACATGCCCATGTCTTTTCCTAGATCTCTGAATGTAACAGAAGTCTATGACCCCGTAACTGATACTTGGACCACAAAATCCCCAATGCCTACGAATCGCTCCTTCCTTGCAGTCGCGGCCTTAGATAGGAAGATCTATGCCATAGGAGGCGTTGATGCACCACGCGCTGTTGAGGTCTACGATGTTGACATGGATACTTGGACGACAGCGGCAGATATGCCACTCATGCCCTACACTCAATCCTTGAGAGGTATCGCCGCCGCGGCCCTTAGCGGAAGGATATATGTCATGGGCGGCTACTCTTACGATTGCGTCCACAGTGGCGTGTTCTCCTACGATCCCAAAGCGAATCAGTGGAGACGGGAGCCTGACATGAATCATGCAAGAGCCTATTTGGCTTCGGTCACGATTGGCGCCGCCATTTACGCGGTGGGAGGGACCTACGGTTGGATGTGCGGCAATCCCAAACCTGCGGAAAAGTTTGAAGCTGCTGGCGAGCTAACACATAGGTGGGACTTTGACGCAAGCATAGACTCAGATGGAGATGGAAATCACACAAACGATGTGGACGGGACAGGACCCACTCCTACTCACATCTACGGCGATGATGGCATATATACAGTGACTTTGACGGTGAAAGACGAATATGGTGCAAACGATTCCGACACGATGAATGTCACGGTGATTAATGTCCCTCCCGGAACTACGGATCCCGTGATATTCGGTCATGGGGATGAAGGATCTCCCGTGTGGGGGCTTACAGGGGATGCAGTCGATCCAGGCTCCGATGACCTGATATTCGAGTGGGATTACGGTGATGGAACTTCTGAAACGAAGATATATTACAACAATGGAGCGAGTCCAGAGCCAACGTACGATCCCACTACTAATGAAATAAAGAGTCCGTGGGGAGTCTTTCCCTTTTCCGTCTCCGATAGCAGCGACCACATCTATGGTGACAACGGCGTCTATCCTGTTTCACTCACAATTTCCGATGATGATGGAGGAGTTGTGGTCTTCTCAACCGCCAACTCCACGATTGAGAATGTTCCTCCCATCCTTTCTGCGAATGTACCATCAATCGTTGATGAGGGTGATGCTGTCCTCTTTTCCGCAAATGCAGTCGACAACGGCACGGATGACCTGACGTTCATTTGGGACTGGGGAGATGGAACGCCTGCTAGCATGACAACCTACTACAACAACGCTCCAATGAATACACCAGATCCTTATCCAAGTCCGTGGGGAACCTATCCTTTCTCCTCCTCGGATAGTGTCAGTCATATCTATGGAGACGATGGCTCATATGTTCTGACTTTGACTGTTGAAGATGATGATGGTGGCTCCACTTCTTATCAGAAGACGATAACCGTAATGAACGTCAATCCCACTCTCAATATCAATGGCCCCTATTCTGGCGATGAGAACACGGAGATTCACTTCAGCGCAGACGCAACAGACCCAGGGAGCGATGACCTCACCTTCAAATGGGAATTCGAGTACGGACCCACGATTACGAGTGTCTATTACAATGATGGAATGAATCCAGATCCGCCTCAAAGTCCTTGGGGAATACTCCCCTACTCGGCAAGCGACACGGTTTCGCATGTCTACGGAGATAACGGAAACTTCACCGTAACACTAACGGTCACAGATGATGATGGCGGTGTGACCACTCAGCAAATGGTCGTGGTCGTTGACAATGTCGCTCCCTCCATCGACAGCATACAATGCTTCCTCAATACATCCTTCACATTCCGAATCGCGGGAGAGAAATGGCATAACGTTGAGATACATCTGTACGAGGACGGAATGGAGATTGGATACGCAAACATCACACGATATCCAGGAAGTCCGAACGAGCAGATGGTGACGCTTGCGGACATGTCGATAGACTTCTCGAAGACGTATTCGGCGGTCGCGTACTACACGCCCGAGGACGACCCCGTGAACGGACAGATATGGGGAGCCACTCCCGCGTGGGTGATACTCGAGTACGAGGACGGAGAGGAGAGGATACATCACACCTTCAACGTGAGACACGAGGACACGTGGACATGGGTGATAGACGACCTTTCTGCATACTTCCTAGGACACAACATCACCTTCGTGGCGACGGCATCCGATCCGGGAAGCGACGACCTCACCTTCACGTGGGACTGGGGAGATGGTAGTTCAACGGAACACATCTACTACAATGACGGTGTCGGAGCTGATCCGTATCCTTCGCCCGACGTGAATCCGATCACGGTGACGGACACGGCTAGGCACGGCTACGCTTTGGCAGGCACCTACACAATCACTCTGACTGTGACGGACGATGATGGCGGAGTCACCTCTTATTCTCTCAATCTGACACTCTAATATTGCCCGCAGAATCGAGAAAACGTCGCTGTTAGGGACTTATTGCTTCTGACTCATGCTTCTCTCTCGTGACCGCCAACCGATATCCCGGACTTTTGTCGTCCTCGATAATGAAGGACGACTGTTTGCGGAGCTGGGTACAGGGTCGTCCCAGTCATAGATGCACGAGAAAGCGCTTACGGCCAGAATGATTCGAGACCAGAAACGTTTATGTGTTACGATGGGAATGGGGACAATGGAGGAGGGCGTTTGACCAGAAGAATGCTTGCCGTATCGATCACCCTGGCCTTCCTTTGCACATTGATTCCTACCATGCCAACGCACTCGGCCACGGCGGGCACTGTTGTTGACTATGGGGTCATCGGAATTGACACCACGTGGCAGAAGGCCTCGTCGCCCTATTGGATTGAGAGATCCATTCTCGTCGCTCCTGGAGTCAATCTGACGCTGCTCGAGGGTGTCGAAGTGAGATTCAATGGACCATACTGGCTCTACATCGAGGGCAACTTGACCATAAAGGGAACAGTTCCCGAACCCGTTGTATTCACGTCCAACAAGAGTTCTCCGTCACCAGCTGACTGGCTCAACATACGTGTCAACTCCACAGGACATGTGTTTGCCGAGAACGCTACATTCACGTATGGGAACAGTCCTTTCCTTTTCGCCTACTCTGACAACAACCTCATAGTCAATTGCTCATTCCACGACAACTTCAATAGCATCGGTCTGTACCGCTCCAACAACAATACGTTCTCAAGAATAGTGGTTATGGACAACCCATTGGACACTGCGATA
>JAGMAI010000100.1 GCA_023130895.1 Thermoplasmata archaeon | reverse complement strand
AGGATCATCACCAGGAACGTCAAGGGCGCAGTGCGCATGGGCGACGTTCTGATGCTGCGAGAGACCTCGAGAGAAGCGAGGAAGCTATCCATCAAGTGAGGGTGTTTGAGTGGTTCAGGCCAGGACCTGCACGTTTTGCGGGGAGAGAATAGAACCCGGGACGGGGAAGATGTACATCAAGAAGGACGGAACCTTCTTCTACTTCTGCTCGGGCAAGTGCCAGAAGAACTCCCTCAAGCTCGGAAGGGTTCCGAGGAGGGTCCGCTGGACTAGGCGGTACCCCCGAAAGACGGTAAAGGCCGAGAAGAGAGAGGCTCCCGCAGGTGACGCGGATGAGGACTGACAGGGCGTTCGTTCTCGTCAAACCCGACGGTGTGCAGAGAGGGCTCATAGGGACGGTCGTCTCGCGGTTCGAATCGCGCGGGCTCAAGATCGTGGCCATGAGGATGCTGAGGCTTGACAGGGACATCGTGGAGAGGTACTACGCCGAGCACGTGGAGAAGGACTTCTTCGAGGACCTGGTGGGCTTCATAACATCCGGACCTGTCGTCGCAATGGTCGTCGAGGGTCCCGACGTCGTCTCCGTTGTCCGGAGAATGGTGGGAACCACCGATTCCAAGGAGGCGTCTCCGGGCACGATCAGAGGGGATTTCGGCATATCCAAACAGATGAACATAATACACGCCTCGGACTCGCCCGAGAGCGCAGAGAGGGAGATCTCGATTTTCTTTTCGGACGACGATATCCAGGACTTCGAGAGAATGGACGGGCCTTGGACGAAATGAGACGTCCGTCTTGTGGCCTGTCCGGTCTTCTGATGACAAGTGGTTATGACCAAGCATCCAGTGTGGTTCAACGAATATTAGATATATTCTGGTCACATTCGAGATTCGGATGATCAGGCAGCCCATCGTCAGCGTTCTGGGTCATGTCGACCATGGGAAGACGGCACTGCTAGATTCGATCAGAGGGTCGAATGTCGCTGCCAGGGAACCCGGTGCCATAACCCAGCACATCGGGGCCACCGAGGTCCCATCGGATACGATAACGGATGTCTGCGGGGACCTCATGGAGGGCAGGGAACTGGAGGTTCCGGGTCTCCTTTTCATTGACACGCCGGGGCACCACTCGTTCGTGACGCTGAGGGCAAGGGGCGGCGCGCTCGCCGACCTCGCCGTGCTTGTCATCGACATAAACGAGGGCATAATGCCCCAGACGGTCGAGTCGCTCTCGATACTGAAGAGGTTCAAGACGCCCTTCCTGGTCGCTGCCAACAAGATAGACCGGGTCGCGGGGTGGAGAAAGAAGACGAGTGTCTCGTTTCGGGAGATGATATCGGACCAGCCCGAGTCCTACGTGGAGTACTTCGATCAGAAGTTCTATGAACTGGTCGGCCAGCTATATCAGCAAGGTTTCGATTCGGAGATGTTTGACAAGATCGAGGACTTCACTACCGTCGTGGCGGTCGTTCCGACGAGCGGGAAGTTCGCGGTGGGCATCCAAGAGGTCCTTCTCATGCTCGTTGGCCTCGCACAGAGGTTCCTGACGCCGAGGCTCAAGACGGTCAGCGGTCCCGCCAAGGGGACGATTCTGGAGGTCAAGGAGGAGAGGGGTCTGGGCCCTACGATTGACACCATAATCTACGACGGTGTGATTCGAAAGGGGGACACGATCGTGCTGGGAGGGACCGAGGAACCGCTCGTGACGAGGGCGAGGACCCTCCTGAAGCCCAAACCGCTTGACGAGATCAGGGACCCAAGAGAGAGGTTCGACTCCGTGGACGAGGTCTACGCCGCGGCGGGGATCAAGATCTCGGGAAGCGGGCTGGAGTCCGCCATTGCGGGGTCTCCGCTCCGGGTCTCCGGGGAGGACGTCGAAGAGGCCAAGAAGGAAGTGATCCAGGAGACCAAGATAGAGGTCGAGACGGAGGATACGGGAATACTCGTTAAGGCGGATGCCATCGGTTCTCTGGAAGCCATATCGTTCGAGTTGAGGAATGCAAAGATTCCCGTGAAGATGGCCGAGGTCGGGGATGTCTCCAAGAGAGATGTCGTGTCCGCTGCCACGGTGGCCGACCCGCTGAAGAGGGTCATCTTCGCGTTCAACGTGGATGTCCTTCCAGATGCCAAGGAAGAGCTTGTCAGGACCGACGTGAAGCTGCTAGAGGGGAACATCATCTACGGCATCCTGGAAGACTACCAGGCCTGGGCGGAGGAGATGCAGCTGGAGCTTGAGCGGCGGCGGCTCAGGACGATTACACATCCCGGGAAGATCCTCCTGCTCGAGGACCACATATTCCGCGCGAGCAAGCCAGCGATCGTGGGTGTGCGTGTACTCGCGGGAAGAATCCGTCAGGGAGTCGGCCTGCTCAGGGATGATGGCAGGGTCATAGGCAAGATCAAGAGCCTGAGGAGCGGTGAGGATAGCCTCAAGGAAGCCATCGCCGGCAGTGAGGTCGCGATGGCGGTGGACGGCGTCACGGTGGGGAGACAGATGAGTCCGGGAGACGTTCTGTACGTGGACATCCCCGAGTCCGCGGCCAAGAAACTCGATTCCGTGGACCTCAATCCGGATGAGAAGGAGGTCCTCGAACGGGTCAAGGAAATCAAGAGAGAAGAGGACCCTTTCTGGGGGATGTAATGCCCGAATTGCACTGCAAGGATTGCGACAAGTGGTACGGGGCGGAGGATGACGAATTCGGACCATGCATGATAAAGCACATGCGCGGGGACAAGAAGTACGTCACGCACGGCAGTCACGATTGCGACGAAGGCTACGAGATGAAGGAATGAGAATAAGGAGGATGACGCCTGGGGACTTCTCGTTCGCCGTATCTCTGACCGATTCGGAAGATTGGGTCTATGTTGAGAACGATTTTGCGAGACTGTTGGACTACGAGCCCGAGGGATGCTTCATCGCCGAGGTGGAGAAGCGGCCAGTCGGTCTGACGACCGCGACATCCTACGGACCTGTAGCGTGGATTGGGAATGTGATCGTGGCCGAAGGATCCAGAGGAATGGGCATTGGGACGCAGCTCGTCAGCACCGCAGTGGACTACCTTGGGAGCGTCGGTGTGAAGACCGTTCATCTTGCGTCCTACGTGAACACGATTCGGTTCTACGAAAGACTCGGCTTCAGACAGGAATTCCCCGTTTCCACGATGTCGATCGACACGACTGGATTCGATTCTTCGGATGTGGACGTAGCGAGGGAGACGGATCTCGAGCAGATTGCAGCGCTGGATGCTGCATACTTTGGCGGGAACAGGTCCAGGATCATACAACGGATGTGGAGAGATTTCCCCCAGCTGTTGCTCAAGACCGACGTCCCCGCGGGCTATGTCATCGCCACATGCACGGAGAAGTCCTGCGAGGTGGGGCCGCTCATAGTCGAATCGGGAAGCCCGGATGCCGCGGAGCTGCTCTTGAGAGGGATACTCGGCAATGTTCTGGCAGACAGAGCCAGGATTTTCGTGCCTCACGCAAACCCACGGGCCGCGGAGCTGGCCGAATCGCTGGGATTCAATGAGGACTTCAGAACGATGCGAATGCTGAACGGCGAGGTCAACGAGGCGGAGAAGGCGGACGGCATCTACGCTCTGGGGGCCTTGGAGAAGGGATAGATCTCACACGTCAGAGCAGGCCAGTCCTGTCTCCAATCTCAGTTGTGATAATGGGGGAATAACCTTTAATAGACAATGTCAGACTGGATGGGAGCAGAAGGGATCACATGACTGGAGACAGGATCAAAACACACATCCGTGGATTGGACGAGCAGTTGAAGGGTGGCGTTCCGAAAGGGCACGTCATCCTGATCGCGGGAAAGCCTGGAACAATGAAATCCTCCGTCGCATTCAACATCCTGTACCGGAACGCGAAGGACAATCGGGGAGGCGCATACGTCACCCTTGAGCAGAGCAGGGAGAGCATGCTCGACAACATGGCTGGCATGGGGATGGATGTCAAGGGTCTTGAGAAGCAGATGTCGGTCCTGGACCTCGCCATGATAAGAAAGAAGCTGAAGCAGCTCTCGAAGCAGTCCTGGATGGAGGTCTTCAAGATGTACGTCGGCAACCTGAAGAAGAGCATGGATCTCGACCTGCTCGTTGTGGACTCCTTGCCGGTCCTTCAGGTGATGGCGAAGTTCGAGGATCCCAGGGACGAACTCTTCAGGTTCTTCGAGTGGCTGAGGGACCTGGGAATCACCACATTCCTGATCGCTGAGATGAAGCAGGATTCGGGCATGTTCTCGGACAACGGAGAGGATTTCCTCTCTGACGGCATAATCCATCTCGATCTCAGGAGGGAGGACAGAATCGTCAACCTGTTCATGAGCGTTGTCAAGATGAGGAAGACGGGCCACAAGAGGGGCTACTTCCCATTGATCTTCGTCGATGGCGGATTCGAGATAATCACGAACTAGATTCTCGGACCGATGATCTGCCATAGGATGAGGGCCAATATCAGCAGCGCGAGCGCATATGACACTTTCTTGACGTAGGCCTCTCTCTTCTCCGCAGCCATGCCTGGATTCGTCCGTTCCATCACCGTTTCAAGGCCATCCCTGAAGATGTATCCTCCGTCGAGGGGGACGGCGGGGAGGACGTTGGTCAGACCGAGCATCAGGTTCAACCAGAAAATCCAGTAGACGATATTCGCCAACACCCAGAATGCATCAGTGGGAAGGAACGACCAGAACCCCTCGACCTTGTAGAACTGGGTGAACCAGTTCGGGAAGGGGGACATCGATTCACCGCCGACCCTCAGGAGAGGAAGCCCGATGTAGGAAAAGAGCGAACCGGTGAAGTACCTCGCGTCACGGATGTCCGCGAGCGGGTTGAAGAAATCGGGGCCATTCTTCACCTCAAGGGTCCTTGAAGTGCCCATGACCGTGAAGACGAGTACTGTACGTACCCCCAGGTACCCTTTGCCAGAATCGTTGCCGTCCAGAGTGAAGTCAGAGCGGTCAGCGAGGGTGAGAATGATCGTCCGGGTGTCGCCGTTCTCGTATATCCCGATCGTCACGTTCTGATCCGCCCACGTGTTCTCGACGGCGGCGGCGAAGGACTGATGGTCGCTGACGGCACTCCCGTTGAACGAGTAGATCATCATGCCTGGTGCGATGACACCATCGGCGGGGGAGTCCACCACGATGGCGAACACGCCGACGCCATCGTGCACCGGGGTGACGCTTGCCATCATGGAAGACGTGAATATGAAGGAGAACAGCAGGGCGGCGATGAGGTTCGTGGCGGGTCCAGCAGCGAACAATCTGGACCTCTTTCTCCTGTCGATTTTCATGAGCCCCTCCTCGTCAGGTTCAACGAATGCACCTATCGGGATTATGAAGAAGAGAACCCCAAGACTGAGTACCTTCAGCTTGGCGACGTACGTGAGTATCCCGTGCGCGAACTCATGTATCACTATGGCCACGATCAGAGCCACCACCCCGTACCCTATCGGTATGTAGGGGTTCAGCCCAGGAATCCCTATCACGGCCTGGACGGGAGGCACCCTATCGGGAGGTATGGACGACACAAGTGTCGCTGCCCAAAACAGGACGCCCGTGATTACGAACATCCCCACGATACAAAGCCCGATGGCGAAATCCCCGTATGCCTCCCAGAACCTCTTGGCACTGGCTATCTTCTCAAGGGCCTTCCGTCCCCTCGATGTCTTCCACATCAGGAAGATGCCGTACAGGGAAAGACTGGGACCTTCGAGCTTCTTCAGCTTGTAGAGCGCGTAGACGACAAGGCCGTAGGCGAGGAAGATCAGTAATATCAGCGAATAGAGCACCGCATCGTCCATCTGGCGAGGATTATGGCGCCAATGTTATAACCTTTTTCCGTGGACGTCCAAGGAGGCTGTCAGTCTCGGGTCCATACCTCTTCAGAAATAGAATCGTAGACGCTCCCGAACTCCTCCTCATCTTCCTCCTCCTCGCTTGCTGCGAGTGCCTTGATGTGCTCCTTCTTGATGATCCAGTAGTGGATCCGCCAGAGCTTTCCCCTCTTCAGGTTGATCTCCTCCCTCCTGGTCGTGAGGATCCCCACCTCCTCGAGCATGTAGAAGACATCCCTGTCCTCGGGTCTCAGAAGATTGTCTATCACCTCGTCGTTGAAGCCGAAGAACGACATCAGGTAGTCCGCCAGTTTGCGGATTTCGTCCTCGGGTATGTCCCTCTTGCCTAGCGTCTTTCGGAGGGCTTCTGTCAATTCGGAGATGCTGATGACAGTCAATATGCTCGTGAGTTCTTCATCCAACCCTTCTAAAGTATTTTGCTCTCTGACTATCAAGTTTTATAATGGGGTCTCGTTTGAGTGGACATGTACTCCATGGTGTACGCTACGGCATCGGATGAGAAGGAGGGCATGCAGATCGGAAGGACTGTCGTGGAGAAGAAGCTGGCGGCCTGTGCGAACATGTTCCCCATCAGGTCCATCTATTGGTGGAAGGGCAGTATCGAGGAGGGCAATGAGCAGGCATTGATCTTCAAGACCAGGTCCGAACTCGTGCCCGCGCTCATCAAGGAGATCGAAGAGAAGAGCAGTTATGACACCGTCTGTGCGGTCTCCTACGCGATGTCAGAGGGCAGCGAGAGATACCTCGAGTGGATAGAGGACAGCACTAGGACCTGACTACCAGTGCGCCATAGCCCACGACTTCTACCATCGGGCGGACGTCGCCTGAAGTCGCGTACTTCAGAAGCTCGGCCCTCTTCCCTTGGACGGCCGTGAGCATCGCGGTCACTGGCCCGTAGCCGCACATGGACACGTTGTTCTTGACCCTGACCTTGTTCATTCCCTGGGGATCGAGTCCGAGGATCTTCTGGATCACTTCGCTGTCCTTCGCCTGAGCGACGCCTTGTGTCACGTAGTGCGAGAAGTCGGTCGAGGCTATCACGACAACGTCCTTTCCGGCGATGGCTTCGCCGAGGATCTCGCCGAGCTCCCTGGCGGACCGATACTCCTGGTCCATCATCGAGATCGGCAGGAACTCGAAGTCCTTGGATATGTGCTGGAGAAAGGGCAATTGCACCTCCACTGAGTGCTCGAACCTATGCGCCAGTATGTCATCGTTGATTCCCTTCCTTGTCAGTCTCCCCGCCAGTTCCTTGTCGACCGGGACCTCGCCCAGTGGTGTCTGGAAGGCCTGTGTCGTCAGGGCAATCGGGCTGCCCCTTCCGCCATGGTTGGGGCCGATGATCACGAATGTATCGGGAAACCCGTCATGTGCAAGAGCGTGGTATGCATGAGCGGCAACTGGGCCGGAGAAGATGTACCCTGCGTGAGGGACAACGAGTCCGCGAATGCTCCTCTCCCCCTCCACCAGCTCTGGGAGCCTCCCTGGACCAATGGGGCTCGTGTAGCAGGACTCTATCTCCTTGACAAGCGCCTCCTCGGTGCTGGAATAGAACTGACCAGCAACAGCTGGATACCTCAACTTACCACCTACAGGGTTGCTTCGAAATCCTCGACTGCGAGCCCGAACCCAGCATCATCCTTGATGGTCCCTCTCTCTTTGAGGACCTCCCTCGTCAGCAGCCAGTAGATCGTTGCGAGCGCCCGTCTGCCTTTGTTGTTCGTGGGTATGATGAAGTCCACGAACTTCGTCTCGTTGTTGGCGTCGCACAGCGCCACAATCGGTATGCCCACATTGAGGGCCTCCCTGAGCGCCTGCTGATCCGCCGCGGGGTCTGTGACCACGAGTATATCTGGCTCTGTGAACATGGGCAGGTCCGGATTGGTCAGCGTCCCGGGGACGAACCGCCCAGCGAAGATATCTGCCCCGATCGTGCGGGCGAAGACCTTGGCCGGTTTCTGACCGTACTGCCTCGCTGCGACGACCAGAACCCGCTCGGGCTCGTATCTTGCCAGGAATCTCCCTGCACCTCTGATTCTGTCGTCGGTCTTCCTTATATCCAGGACGTAGAGACCGTCTGTCCTGACCTTGTAGATGAAGGGCTTCATGTCAGCGCTCTTCTGCTGTGTCCCGATGTGGACTCCTGACGTCAGATACTGATCCTCCGTAATCAGCAATGGTTCTTCTGGACTCTCCGTGCTTTCCATGCGTATGCACCTAGGATTTCAGTTCTTCTTCAATGCGTATCAACTCATTAAGCTTTGCTATTCTTTCCCCGCCAACAGCGCCAGTCTTGATGGCGAAACAGCGGAATGCCACAGCGAGGTGGGCGATTGCGTTGTCCGTCGTTTCTCCACTCCTGTGAGAGACGATTGACCGATATCCCGCATCCTTTGCCAAAGAGAGCGCATCCATCGCATCGGTGAGTGTCCCGATCTGATTCGGCTTTATTATCGTCGCGTTGGCGGCGCCCATGTCGATACCTTTCTGCAGCCTTGTCTTGCTTGTGACGAAAAGGTCGTCCCCAACGATAAGGCATTTCTTCCCGCACAGCTCCGTCAGTCTGGCAAACCCCTCGAAGTCCTCCTCGTGGAGAGGATCCTCGACATAGGCGAGCCTATACTCATCGATGAGGTCCGCAACGAACTCTATCTGGTCTTCCGCGGAAAGCGATCCTTCCCGATACTGGTACTTCCCGTTCGAGTAGAATTCCGTCGCGGCGATGTCGAGGCCAGGGGCGCAGCGGACTCCGGTCTCCCGGGTCACGTGCTTGCATGACTCGCTCAGGATATCCATTGCCTCCTCGTTCCCGATGTCTGCCACCCAGGCACCCTCATCGCCCTTTCCGATCGCATCGTCGGGCAGACGCTCCATCAGCTCGCTCTTCACTAGCCCGTGGAGCCTTGCATTTGCGGTGATGGCCTCGAGAACGGAGGCCCCGGAGGCGAGCGACAGGAACTCCTGAATGTCCGTCCCGCCAACGGCATGGGCACCCCCGCCCAGGACGTTTCCTAGCGGACGTGGCATGGAGACGTCCTTTGAGCCCGCGAGATGCTCGTAGAGAGGCAGCCCCCGGGTGCTTGCTGCGGCCTTCGCGACGGCGATGGACGTGGCTATGGCTATGCTCCCGCCGATCCTCGAGAAGTTGTCCGTTCCATCGAGCTCGTGCAGCTTCTCGTCCACGGCTTCTTGCTCCGCCGGGTCCATTCCCTCCAGTGCCGGGGCGACTCTCGACCTGAAGTTCACAAGGTCCGCGTTGATCCCATTGGCTGAGAAGCCGACGGCCTCGGCCGCCCCGGTGCTGGCACCAGCGGGTGCAGACGCCCGTCCGAATCCTCCTTCCGTGCGAACATCCACCTCGACTGTGAGGTTCCCGCGGCTGTCCAGGATTCTCCTGATCTCGAGGTTGGTGATTGCCATCTGGTCAGCTCCTTTCCACCGTGATGGGGAGAATCCCCCGCTCGAACTCCAGCTCAGCGATTGCGATGGCCTCCGACACCTCTCCATCTGCAAGAAGGGACGGCGCTCCCATGGATATCTGAAGCGCCCTGGCACCGACTATTCTGGCGGTCTCGTATCTCGTATGGTTCATGTTACCACTCAAGGGAGTCTCACTCGATATGAAGTCACGCTCTTAATCTTTTTGGCCACGATATATTAATATGCCCCCATACCATTCACAGCTCGGTGATGATTTGGTAGAGGCATACTGCGTGAAATGCAGGAAGAAGATTGAGATGAAGGATCCCACGAAGATCACGATGAAGAACGGAAAGCCAGCCACGAAAGGCTCATGCCCCAAATGCGGGACCAAGGTCTTCAGGATAGGTGCCTCATAGGCCCGACTTCATAATCTCGATTCTTTTTCGAAAAGGGATAGATAGAGCGTGCATCCTCGATTGAACCAGATTTCCTCTTCAAGGTAAGGTGTGTTTGAAATGACGAAAGCTCCAGATATTAGGACGACCCCTCCAGGCCCGAAGGCGAAGGAGATAGTGGAAAGAGATTCCAAGTTCGTTGCCACGACGACGAAGACGTCTCCCATAGTCGCAAAAAGGGCCAGAGGCTCCATCGTGGAGGACGTGGACGGCAACGTCTATGTGGACTTCACATGCGGAATCGGCGTCACGAACGTTGGCCATTGCCATCCAGAGGTTGTAGATGCGATCAAGAAGCAGTCATCAGAGCTGATCCACTTTGCGGGCACGGACTTCTACTACGAGATCCAGGTGGATCTCGCGGAGAAGCTCTGCAAGATCACGCCTGGGGATTCTCCCAAGAAGGTGTTCTACACCAATAGCG
>JAGMAI010000010.1 GCA_023130895.1 Thermoplasmata archaeon | reverse complement strand
CGACCGTCGCCATCCAGGTCCACGAACTCTGGTGCGCTGTAGTCCCGCGTCCCGTCCGTCGCACCGCCGCGAACGTTGTTGAACATGCCCGGATAGAGCTGGTCGTAGATGGGACTGAACCTGGTCCCAGTGTTGAAGTAGAGGACGAGGCTGCCGTATGGCGCATTGTCTTGTCCCGATATGAAGTCCAGATCTCCATCGCCATCGACGTCAGAGAAGGCGGGTGTCGCGTACTTCCCGGGCTTCTTGGACAACCCCGTGTTGATGAAATCGAAAACCGACGGGTCGTATGCCCAGGATGGTTGCGAAACAGTCCCTGTGTTCCTGTAGAGGTGCACGCAACCGGTGGCATTCCCCACGACAAGGTCGAGGTCTCCATCGGTGTCTATGTCAATGAGCTCAGGGGCGCTGTTGTCCCCAACATCTATTCCAGTGAACATTGACGCGTTGAGCGTCCATGAGGCCGAGACGTTCGTGCCAGTGTTCTCGTAATACACCAGCGAGCCATCGTCCCTTCCGAGGGCGAGGTCGAAGTCGTTGTCGTCGTCGAGGTCGCCGAGCGCCGGGACGCTGAAACTACCGACATCTATGCCAGAGTAGAAGCTCGAGTCCTCCCGCCAAGACGCCAGGCTCGGAAGACCCACGTTCTCGAGATACCTCAGTGTCCCGTCATCCAAGCCGATTGTGAGGTCTTGGTCACCGTCCGAGTCCAGGTCGGAGAACTCCGGGACGGCACGCGAGCCGAGGGAAGAGAACCTGTGAATGTAACTGTCCTGGGTCCACAGGGGAGAGACGAGGGAACCCGTGTTCTGGTAGTAGTAAAGCGAGCCGTTGTACTCTCCCGAGATGAGATCGAGGTCCCCATCTGAGTTCAGATCCGCCAGGGCGGGAGCCGCGTAGCCTCCTACGTCAATCCCCTGGAAGAGGGTCTGCTGCAGCGTCCAGTTGGCCACTGACGAGTTCCCTGTGTTGATGATGTTGATGATCGTTCCATCCCGGAGCCCAGCCACGAGGTCAATGTCTCCGTCACCATCCAGGTCGTCCAATCCAGGGACGACGTTGGCACCCAGGCTTCCAAGAGCCTGGAACTCTAGCGGGTCAAGCGTCCAGATCGGTGAGGTCGAGTTCCCATCATTCCTGTAGTAGATCAGGAAACCGCCTTCCTCGCCCACGACGAGATCGAGATCGGTATCGTTGTCCAGGTCGCCCATGGCAGGTGCGGAGAAGTTGCCCACATCTATCCCGGCGAAGGCGGTCATGTTCTGGCTCCATTGCGGTATCTGCACCGTGCCAACGTTCTCGATCTCCACCAGAGTGCCGTTGTCCTTTCCAAGGACGAGATCGAAATCACTGTCGCCATCGACATCCGCCAGCCAGGGGACGGAGTAGTTGGCCACGCCACTGAACGCCGCGAACATGTCCGCATCCTTGCTCCAGGCGGGCGCGATCACGCTCCCTGTGTTCCTGAAGTACCAGGTCTCTCCTTCCGCAGAACCTACCACCATGTCATAGAACGTATCGTTGTCAAGGTCGGCGAACGCGGGGGCGCTTCGGTTCCCGATGTCGTGCGCCCTGAACACTGGATTCACTCGTGACCACGTCGGCTCTCTTGTCCTTGCGGTCATGATCTGATGTTGACTGTTACCGAATATCTGCTGGTACTCAGCGTCCCCTCCATAGAGGACAGTGAACTCCATCACGAATCCATTGTGATTATGGAACTTCTCGTTGACCTTCTTGTCGGTTATCGTCTCATACATCTCCCTGTCGTTGTAGAAGTTGACGTAGACATCACCGGAGATGATATCCGTGTCCTTGACCATCGACCCGACGCCCCAGTTTATCATGCTGGGGCTCTCGTACTGAAGATGAACGGAGACCATCACGTTGTTGATGTCGATCTCCTCAAGTGAAGGTGGGCCCCACCACATCTCCACGATTGCCTGGTCTATCGTGAGCTGGTTCCCGGCGACCCTGACGAAGATGTAGCCGAGAACGATAGGCGCCGATCCGTTGTGGTATTCCACGTATACACTGTTCCCACTCGCACCCGTCTTCTTGAGGACGTATCTCCTGCTTCCGTCTCTGACCTCAACAGCTGAGGGAGTGGAGTTCACGGTCATGTCGCCGGTCAGCGCCGTTGTGTTTCCAGTATCGATTTCGTACGTTCTGGTCTCCAGCGGTCCGAAATCATCCTGGAACACGATGTCCACCTTGTGCACGAAGCTTGACGGATACCTCTCCACCGTGGACTCAAGATGTCCGGAGAGAACCTCCTGGCCCGTTGAGGTGGCCCTTACGAGGAACTGAGACGGATCGAGAAGATGGAAGTTATCCAGAGTGAGCGAATAGCGCACGACCTCGTTGGCCCTCGGAACATCAAGCGTGTTGGTCACCTGCAGCAGGAACATCTCCTGATCGGGCTCTGGATCCTCAGGCATCGCGTGTCTGTCAGGCTCCTCGGATGGAAGAACCGCGAAGGCCACAGGCAACACCATTGCCACCGCCACAGCGAGGCATAACAGACGAGCAAAGATTCTATCGGCACGAGCTTCCTCAGATCTCATACGCATAAACTCCTCCTCCCGCTTAAGAAGCAAGCCAGCTAATGAGATACCCCTAAATCAAAATATCGTTCGGGTCCCGAAAGACAAAAAGACTTATGCCAGTGAGCGATTGCCATGACCATGGAGAACCTCGAGGGGATTATTGAGGGGATGGAGGCCAGATTGGACGAGAAGGACGCCGTGCGGGAACTCGCCCTGAAATCATCCAGGACGATCGCGAGACTGGCTGGCGAGGCGGTCAGTCGAATCCATCGCGGCGAGGACATGATAGACCTCCTGCGGGAGGTGCGTGACCGGAACGGAGAGCTCTCGTCCGCTCTTCGGGACCATCTTGACATCTATTATGCCGGGTACATAGAGAACGCTCATCAGGAGCTCGCGGAGGTGAGCATTCTGCATTCGATAGTCGAGAACAAACCCCTGCCCACACCGAGCGACCTCGAGGTGACGGACAAGGCCTATCTGATGGGCTTCGGGGACGTCGTCGGTGAGCTCAGACGGATCACGCTGGATGCCTTGAAGAGGGGAGACGCCGACGCCGCCAACAAGCACCTCCAGCAGATGGAGGAGATCTTCACCGTGCTCATGAGGTTCGACTTCCCATCCGGACTTCTCGCCATAAAGAGGAAGCAGGACATCGCGCGGAGGCTGCTTGAGAAGACGAGGGGAGAGGTGGCCGTGGCCACCTACGGGAAGTCGCTAGAAGAAAAGATGGACGACCTCTTGGACAAGCTCTAGGGCCTTCTCTTGGGTTTCGAGATCAGCCACATCGCGGCCAGCAAGGCCAGTGCGATGATGAGAGCCACCAGTATCCAAGTGATGTAGTTCACTCCGCCCCCAACGTAGAAATGTGAGATGGCGACAGAATCCCCTGCGTTCTCATCGATCGTACCATCCCTGTCCAAGTCGACGACGACAGTGAGCGTGTACTGCCCTTCTTCAGGGTCTGCGATTATCCAGTCGAACGAGGCGTATTCGCTCTTCCCGGGAGCAATGGATTCTATCGTGGAGCTTCCCACGAGCCGGTCCTCTGTCTCGCTCGGCTTTCTCACATAGAAGTCCACGGGAACTCCTTTTAGCTCGTATTCCAGCGGGTTGAAGATCTCCGCGCTGAGGACGATGGGGCCAACGACCCTTATCTTGGTCTTCACGAGCTTGAAGTCGGTCTCGTTCTCAAGGCTCGACGTGACGTTGACAACGAAGGTCACGGTCTGCGCCGCATAGGGGACGGTGACATTTATCTCCCAATGTGGCTCAGTCGAGGGACTTACGAAGACGTTCCCCGGGGAAGGGTCTGCGCCTGTCAGGTTGTCAGCGACGAGGAAGGCCGTGATATTGTAGTTCCCGCCTTGTTCCCCGGGGCCACCTGCAGCGGTGATGTTGAACTGCGCCTTACCGCCGATGGGCATGATCCTGGGGCCTTCAATATCGACGATGACATCCTGCGAGGCAGCGCTCGGCACCAGCACAAGAAGCGAGGACATAATCAGGAAAGCAAGAACAACCCGCTTCACTTCCTTCTCCTCCTTCTCACGTAAGCGAGTGCGACGACAAGGACAGCCACGATCACGCCCACGAGGAGGTAGCTCACGTAGTCCTCTAGAGGCTCAGTGTGAGCGTTTGGGCCCTCGGCGAACATGTTCTCCCCAACGACCTGGGTGGTCGGCGAGGCCACTTCAATGTCGATGTTCTCATCATTGCCCCAGTTGTCGTGGGAGTGAGCGGTTATGCTCACGGTCTGGTTCAGCAGTTTTCTCGCCGGTATGAGCCTGAGACCGAACGTGGAAGTCGAATTGGCGGGAACCTCGAAACCGATCAATGACGCGGCCGTATGCTGCGATGTCTCGTTTCTCACTCCGACCTCCCAGCCCTCGTTCTCAATTTGCTGGACGTTCGTTATCTCTATGAAGTACGAGTCGGGACTGTTGCCGGAGTTGGTGAGGTTCACGAGGATGTCCAGGTACGTGCCGTCGTAGATTGGAACATCGGAGGAGATCTCCAGGGCTATCCCCCAGAACTGCTTGATCTCTATCTCGACCGTGACCTCGTCCGTCTTGTCAGCGTCGTCGGCCGATGTCGCTAGGATCTTCACTGGACCGTGCTCGACAAGAGCGTCCGCAGGAGCGGTGACCGTGACCTCAAAGGAGCCATGGGCCTGTTCTCCCGTCCCGAGTGAGATCTTCGACGGGCTGAACTTGAATGTCCATCCATCGCGGGGCGGGACACCTGTCATCTCGAACTCGTCGGGAACGTTGCCAGTGTTCTCGATTGTGATCGTGTATATTACGCTCTCTCCGCCGCCGATTTTCCTCTCCTGGCCCGGGTCCCACGTGATATCGACGTTCCTGACGATCTCCTTTTCGAGCTTGAGGGAAACGACCTCGTTTCTGGAGACATCCAGGTTCTGGACCGCGCTGTACCTTATCAGCTTCTCTCCCTCGTAGTCCTCCGTGTACGCATCGATCTCGTAGAGGCTCGGAGGCAGGTAGACCTCGAAGTAGCCGTTGTCGTCCGACTCGAGGCCGTGGCTCCCCTCTCCCAGGACGTAGATGTACGTCTTCTGACGGAGCCCGTCCCGATAGCTCGCCGTGCCCGAGACTCTGTACGATTCCGTAAGCTCGAACTCGAACTCCCTGTCCTCTCCGTGCACTATCTCGAAGACACCGAGGAAGACGAGATGTCCCTCCTTCTTGTGGATGTATATGCTGTACTGTCCGGGAGCCAGCGTTAGGCTGAACGTGCCATCGGATTGTGACTGGAAGGTCGCGTCCATGGCAGTCTGCGAGTCAGCTGATATCGTCGCCTCAGCCTCGACACCCTGGCCCTGATGAAGAATGGTTCCTGAGACCGTCATGTTGTCGAACACCCTGACCAGGTTGATATTGTACGTCTTCTCGGGAAGCCCCTCGGTGATAAGAAGAGTCTCCGAGAACTTGTATCGTACGAACTTGTACGATCCGTCGATAGTGGCGTTTTCGGGGTGATCGATCTCTACGACGAACCTCCCCGGTGGGAGATCCACGGAATATGTTGCGACGGTCGTGCTCACTCTGTCTATCAGCTCACCGCTCTCAGACAAGAAGCTTATGTTCAATCTTGTCAAGTGTTCACTGCCGTTGTAGAACACTCTTCCAGTCACGTTAGTCTTAGGGTGAAGCTCCATATCCAGCGTAAACGGACCGGAGATGACGATCGATTTGACGCTCATGAACTCGGTCCCGTTGATGTCCTTTTGGGCGACGATGGTGTATTCGCCCTCCGGTAAGTAGAATGAGAACTCTCCGCTCGGGAGCTCCGCGAAATCGCTCTGCGCGCCCGATATTGTGACGTTCGAGGAGACCTGAATCCCTCCAAGCGTGACGTTCCCCGAGACAAGGAACTTGTTCATGATCGAGAGCTCTATCTGGACCGGGCGGTCGGTGGGCTCCAGCTTGAGCTCCATCGGGACGACAAGCTGATATCTCTCCACCTCTGACCCGCCAACGGGCTCGTCTATGACCACATCGTATTCCCCCGGCCTAAGGGACAGTTGGAACTCTCCCTGGGAGGTGAGCATTTCATCAGAAATGGCACCATCGCCAGCGGATTCGAATTTCACTTCGAGCGTCTGGTCGGTGAAGATCTCCCCGTTCATCAAGACGGATCCCTGAACGCCAACGAACAGCGAGATGAGCTGTATTTCCCCGTATTGGTTAATGTCCGCAACGCTCATGGGGCCGATCTGTTTGCTCGAGTAGCCCCTCTTCGAAAAGACGACCGTGTATTGGCCACCTTCGGGAAGCGGGCCCGTGAAACTCCCCACGCCGTCGGTGAGGAACTTGACCGTAGCTCCCTTCGAGTCGGTTATGGCGACCTCGACGTCCTCTATCCCCTCGCCGATGTCGTATACGCCGTTGGCGTTCTTGTCCTCATAGAGCGTGTTCGACGCAGAAACGCTCGTCTGGAGGCGAATGTCTATCGTCGTGTCCGAGGTGAGCTGCCTCTTCTCCAGATGAACGAAGTTCTGCTGGCTGACCCAGATGCTGTACTCTCCCTTCGGAACATAGAGGGAGTAATCCCCCTTGGTGTCCGTGATCACCACAATCCTTGCGTCGCCTGTGTCGAAGTAGATTCTGATCTGGTTCTGTGGGAACTCGTTCATGTCGTCGATGACGTTCCCCGAGACCTCGATTGCGTCCTCCAAGTTGACGTCGTAGAGAGTGGTCTCCCCTCTGCGGACGGTCAGCCCCCTCATGTGAACGAGCTTCTGCCCCTCCACATCGTGAAGGGAATATACCAGGTAGTTACCCTCAGGTAGATCGACCTCGTAGAACCCGCCCTCATCCGTCCTCACGAAGACGTCGAAGGTCTGATGTCTGAGACTCCTGAATATGATGGCAACATTGGATATCGCGTTCCCGAACTCTCGGCTCCTGCCCTTCACCTCTCCACTGGGTAGGAGCGTCACATTCCTGAATCTGCTGTCGCCCTCGTCCAATATCTTGAGTCTAAGCGGCAGGCTCTTGTATTCTCCTCTCTCTGCAAGTATGGTGAAGTTGCCAGGAAGGAGGGACGTGAACTCGAAGACGCCATTCAACCCGGATATCTGCCCTATCTCCGTCCCGTTGTACTCGTCCATGAGGACGACCGTTGTGTCCTCCGCGGTGGAGCCGTCCTCGAATCTCACCAGTCCGCCGATGCTCGAGGGTTGCACTGGGACGTTTGTCAGCTTCGTCTCCCCTGCCGTCACGTTCATACCGTACGGACCAAGTGTCCTATCCGGAGTCACGACGATGAGCCCGTAGTCTCCAGGGAAGGCTCCCGTCATCTTGTAGAAGCCATTCTCATTCGTCGTGGCCCCGACCTCTACACCAGTGTTCGCGTGCATGAACACGAGCTCCGCATTCGCTATCCTCGGCTCGTGCGACTCTGAGAATGTGTTCTCGTTCTCGTCGATGAAGACCGATCCCGTGAGGCCGCCGCCATCGACGACGATGTTCTCCGTGATGTAGAAGTCCAGTTCTCCGTCTCCGTCCATGTCGTTGGGCATCCTCATCGCCTGCGCGTCCGTGACGGAGATTGTCGTCGTATTCAGGACGGTCTCTCCGATCATCGTCATGTTGTTCGATGCTCCGGTGGATGCGACCAAGTCGATATCCCCGAACGGTACGAGGACCTGATAGTTGCCCCCCGAGTCCGTGTGCGACACGTAGTGGGGAACGCTGTACTCATCCCTGACGGTGACCCGGATGCCGCTAAGCGGCGTTTCTCCGTCCACGGTCACGGTGCCGCTCACAATGGCTCCGTGGTAGTACTTCAGGAACACAACACCGCTCGACAGTCCTGACCTGGGACTGATATCCACAACGCCCTGCCTAAGACCCACCTGGATCTCCTCCTGGTATCTCAGAGCGTCATCGAAGTTCACAGCAGTCCAAGCATCCGTGTGGTTCTGATACTGATCTGGCGGATACGGATTGTAGTAGGCGGTTCGGTATACCAACTTGAAGTGCTTCAGACCCCAGCCGTGCAGTGGGATTGAGTTCGTGTACTCGCCCGAGAGCCCTGGAATGCCCTCCTTGTCCTCGCCGAGGTCCTTCGCGCTGTACCCTATGTACGCCCGGTAGAACATGCTGTCCCAGAACATGTCCTTGTAGACGATCTCGAAGCTGGAAACGCCCTGGGCCGCGGTCACCTCGTCGCAGTTGTGCCCCACTCCTCTGGAATCCATGCAGGTGAGATCGAAGAAGTCAATGGGAACATCAGGCCGCACCTCGTAATCCTTGATCCTGTGGTCCGAGAGCTTGATCGGCGCGTAGAAGATGCCCGGATTGCCCCCGCTGAAGGGGAACATCCTCGAGTCGACGGAAAAGTACCTAATGGACTTCCCAGTGGCCCCGATGATGTCCAAGTACAAGTCCGCCTGCTCATCCGTGTCGAGCTGCTCTATGAGAATCTGCTTCATGTAGATGAGCAGCGCGTTCTGTGCCTGGATGACGTCGTCCCTGGGTCCGAAGCGGTCCGGGTCTCTGACGATCTCGTCTATGTAGATCGTCGGATAGCGCAGCACCATCTCCACCTCGTCCGGGTTGAGGCCGTGCGTCTCGAGTATCGCCCTGATTTCGGGACCGAGCTGTCTGCCGTGCTCCGCGTAGTCGCCCTGAATAAGCTGTGTGGAAAGGTACGCGATCGCTGTGTTCTCATCTTGGGCCGCTATGAAATTGCCCGCCGTGGGGTACCCGTGGAGGAAGTTGTCCGCAACCGTCGGGTGCTTGCCCTCCTGGACGGCCTCGAAACCGTAGTCCCACCAGCTCAGGAACGCCGGTCTGTCCTCGTACGGGAGTATGTCCTCATCCTGCTTCTCGAGCCAGTCCCAAGCAGCGGGCCAGTATCTGTTGTTGAGCGGCAAGGAGTATCCGAACGCACCCAAGAACCACGGTGCACTGTAGTGCTCGGGTTGCATGAAGTACGGCGTGGAATCGTAGATCTCTTCATCGAGCCTCCTCTTGTCTTCGAACGGTATGGATGCATCCACTCCATACCAGACGTTCGGCAGGACCACGAGGAAGGCTATGAAGAGCACCCCCACCACGTGTCGGACCTTGACGCCCCTTCTCAGGGCGTGAAGCTTGCTACCGCTCAGGCTGTCGTACACCTTCTTGGCGGACTTGAAGTCCAGTTTATCGATGACCAACATGACGATCCAGGCGGATGCGGCCGCGAAGGCGGGCCCGGCGTTGAATATGAACCTAGCCGCTGACAATGCCATGAAAATGGCGGCACCTGTCCACACGATTATGAAGAGGTAGTCCGGTTTCATCCTCTTCGGGAGCTGCACGGCAGCGTAGGCGAGTCCAAACAGCCCGAGGAAATAAGTGATCGCCCCGAATGACATCGCCTGTTGGCTGAACGTGGGCGGTTGGGCTTCGGCAATGGTCTCGTATGCTTTCGTCCTGATGAAGTAACCAGCGCCCGCGAGGAAAGTGGAGACGGTTGTCGGAACAAATATGAACATGAGGAACAGCGCAATACCTGAAGCGGCGAAAAAAGCAGGCATCACGAGAGACCAGGGATAGTCCCT
>JAGMAI010000001.1 GCA_023130895.1 Thermoplasmata archaeon | reverse complement strand
CCGCCCAGGATGTGCACCTTCTTGTCCAGACCCCTCTCGCAAACGCCGTCCATCCATCTCTCGAACCGCTCGATGTCGTAGATCCCCTGCGTCTGGATGAAGTCCACTCCGGCGGCGATCTTCTTCGCCAGCCGTGCAACGCGGAACTCGAACGGGTCGCCGAACGGGTTGGCGGCCGCCCCGATGAAGATACGCGGCTCGACGTCCATGTCGTCCCCGCACTGGAACTTCTTCTCGTCCCTCATCACCTTCACCAGCTGGATGAGCTGTATTGAGTCAAGGTCGAAGACGTTCTTCGAGCCGGGGTGATTGCCGAACGTCTGGTGGTCGCCCGTGAGGCAGAGCAGGTTCTTTATGCCCAGGCTGGCGGCTCCCAGTATGTCGGACTGGATGGCGAGCCTGTTCCGATCGCGGCAGGTCATCTGCATTATGGGCTCGAGCCCCTCGCCGAGCATGATGACGCCCGCCGCCATGCTGCAGAGCCTGGCGATAGCAGTCTGATTGTCCGTGATATTGGCAGCGTCGACTGACCCGCTGAGGAGGTCAATCTTCTTCCGTATGACCTCGGGGTCCGCGCTCTGTGGCGGGCCGCACTCTCCCGTGACCACGAACTCGCCCTTCTCGAGCAGCTTCTCGAGGTGGCTCTCCGCCTTCACCTAATCCCTCCTCGGGCGGTCCATGAACATCATCTCCTTCGGCGTCCTTCTCGTACCGCCGTGCGTGCTCGTCGACCAGTCCTTGGCGGGCATGATCTCCTCCATCTGGTCCAGCCTGCCGAGGGCCTTTAGGCGGTCGTATATGAGCTGCCAAGCGCAGTCGAGCTCCTTGTCCACCTCGCACTTCCCGTCCTGGGACCCGCCGCAGGGTCCGTTGAGCAGGCTCTTGGAGCATCTGGCTATCGGGCAGATCCCCGCAGTGAGGTCGAGAATGCAGTCCCCGCACGCGGCGCACCTCTCGGAGACCGTTCCCATCTCTCGCTCCTCCGAGCCCATGAACATCGTGTTCTGCCCGGGGAACACGGGAGCGTCCTCGAGCACGTCGCTGAGGACCTGAACGCCGATTCCGCAAGAGAGCGAGACCACGGCGTCCACGCCCTCCATGAGCGGGCTCAGCGTCGAGTGCGCGATCTTGTCGTCGCACTGCTTGATGACCGTCGTGTATGTGGTCTCGACCTTCTCGCCCTTGAGCTTGGAGGCCATCTCGATGAGCAATGCCAGGCTCTTCGCCTCCCTCAGCCCGCGCGGGGGCTGGTCGCAGCCGTCGCACCCGGCGATGAGTATCTTCTTGTGCCCGCCCAGGAAGCTCATGATCTCCTCGAGCGGTTTCTCCTCCGTGACTATCATCCTGTTCCCTCCTCCACCTTCTTGGCGGTGCCAATTTCCTTCATGCTCTGCTTGAAGTGCTCCAGGGCGTTGGCGAAGCTGCCGATGATGCGCGGCGTGGCCTCCGTCAGCTGAAGCCTCTCCGGGTCTATCCCCGCCTCCTCGAGCAGCGCCTTGAGGCTCTCGGCCCGCCTGTGCGCGTGCTTGCTCCC